>NZ_JBHRSQ010000012.1:0-286058 GCF_042643535.1 Halomonas tibetensis | reverse complement strand
CACGCGGCCGCGCAAGACATTGGACTGGCGCACGCCGCTGGAAGTTTACGCCGAGGTGCTCAAGAAATCGGTTAGTGGCCCGAGCACCCTTCAATAGTGTTGCGCTTGGAACTTGAGACCGCCCTGCCTTGATCTCGGCAGTGCCATAGGCGCCGTGTAGCAGCAGGGAGCAGGTGAAAGGCAGATCATCCAACTGTCGCAGCGGCACACTTTGGTGGGCACGCCTCCAGGTGGCAATCTCCGCGGCATCCGCCGCCACGCTGGGATTGTCACGCCACTTCTGCAACGATTCGCCGAGACTATTCACGCCCACCAGACCGCCCTTTCGTCCCCACAGCAAATAGTGCAGAGCCGTTTGCTGGGCGATGTCATAGCGCCCCAAAGCCTCCTCAACGCCGCCATCCGGGGCACCCAGGATTTCAATGGCTTTAAGAAGCTCAGGATCGCTACGTAGGGCAATACGCGGCAGCGCCTTTCGCACTTGGTCGAGATCAGGGTCATCGGGAGGTGAACGCCGCTCGGCCAGCGCCTTCCACTCCGACCAGCTGCGTCGCGCCAATACCTGAACCGGAGACAGGCGCGTCACTTCCAGGAAGCGGCCAAAGGTGAGCGGTTTACCCACCTCGTCAGGCCAAGTACGAAGCGTCTCGGGAATGAATTGATTCAGGTCACTCAGCACCGCCCGAATCTTACTAAGCACATGCTCTCGCGCCACCCGCTCGAGCTGAATGCTGCAGCCGGGCGGCAGGCTCGGGAAATCGGCTTCCACCTCCCGATCTAACCGCTGTCTCCGTCCTGAGAGCAAAGCGGTGAATCGCGTGTCCAGCCGGTAGCGTCGGTGGGTCTGTCCCACAAAATCCAGCACGGTCAGGCACTCTTTACCTGGCGCATGACGCAACCCACGTCCTAACTGCTGGAGAAACACCGTCAAACTCTCAGTAGGTCGAAGGAACATCACGAGATTAATATCCGGTACGTCGACACCCTCGCTGAGCACGTCCACGGTAAACAGAAACGGCAGCTTTCCCTCCCGAAACTCCCGCAGCCGCTCTGATCGCAGCTCAGGCGGCGTCTCTCCAACCAGTACAGCGGACCGGTACTCATCACCCAGCCTGTTGAAGCAGTCAGCCATGTACTCAGCGTGACGCACACCCGCGCAGAATCCCACCGCACGGATGCCCTCCAAGTTAGGCTGGTAGCGCTCGAGGGCCTGCCGAACGGTATCCACCCGCTGCTTGGCGAGAAAGTCGTCACCGGTCAGCAGATTCTGAATCTGACGAGCGTCATAGCGGCCATTGCGCCATAGATTGTCATCACTGAGATCGACGCTATCGCTAACACCGAAATAGTGGAATGGACATAGCAATTTTTCTTCCAGTGCCTCCGGAAGGCGAATCTCCGCAGCGAAGTCACCATCAAAATCAGGAAGGATGCTACTGCCATCCATCCTCTCCGGCGTGGCAGTCAGCCCCAACAGCAGTTTGGGCTTGAGATTATCGAACAGCGCCCGGTAGCTGCTGGCGGTGCCGTGATGGGCCTCATCGATGACTACGTGGAAAAAGTGCTCAGCCCCAAGGCGATCCCAGGGCCGCTGACGATTGAGTGTCTGCACCGAGGCAAATAGATGACGGTGCTCAGATGGAGACTCTCCGCCTACCCACAGCTCGCCGAAGTTCTGGTCTCGCAGCACGGTTCGAAAACAGGCCTGAGCCTGTTCCAGGATCTCCTTACGGTGGGCCACGAACAGCAGTGGCACTTGGCGTCCCTCATGCTCGCAGACTCGCCGATAGTCCAGCGCAGAAATCACGGTCTTCCCTGTACCAGTGGCCGCTACTACCAGATTTCGATAGGAGCCACGCTGACGTGCCGCGTCGAGGGCTTCCAGAATTCGTAGCTGGAATGGCCGAGGCGTAATGTCGGCGAAAAACAGAGCTCCGCTGCGGTCGCGTTCCTTGTGTGCTGCGATAGCCTGGCGAAATCGAACGAAGTCCTCTTGGGTGTAGCGTTCAAACTCGTCGCTTTCCCAATAGGCGGCAAACTCCGCCTCGAAACGCTCAAGGATATGCGGCATGTCTTGGGCAGTCACCTTAACGGTCCACTCCAGCCCCTGGCTCATCGCCGAATGGGACATGTTCGCCGAGCCGATATAGCCGGTGGAGTAGCCGCTTTTTCGGCGAAAGTGGTAAGCCTTGGCATGCAGCCGGGTGCCACCGGTGTCGTATGAGACGCGCACAGTGACATTGGGCTGCTGGGTCAGCCACTCCAGCGCTGCCGGGTCGCTGGCGCCCATGTAACTGGTCGAAATGAGTCGGACCGGCACGCCGCGCTCGGCAAGTCGCTCGAAGGCCGGCATCAGCAGCCGAAGGCCCGACCATTTGATAAACGAGACCAGGATATCGACCCCATCGGCCGTGGCCATTTCCGCTCGCAACTCATGCTCCAGCGGCGGGTCATGGCCCAATCCAGTTAGCAACGCGCTGATGGCAAGAGGCGTATGCGGCCGAGGCAGTGGCTCCTTGCCGCTCCCGACTTCTGTCAGCATCGACTTGTCGGTGCTGAGTAACCGCTTGCGGGTCAGATAGTCGAGCCCGTCGGTGGCAGAGACCAGCTCGATAATGCGGTTAAGAAGCGGCAGCCGTTCGCTGAAGTCAATTATTCTCAACGCTTGCTTAAGTAGCTGGCTAATAAACTGAGCGTAGGCATGGGGGGCCGTCTCATCGTCTAGTGAGCGGAGCACTGGCTTCAGTTCGGGATGCGCAACGAGCTGCGTCTTAAGCTCTTCATCGAGGAGCCGTTCATACAAACCTTCAGGTAGCCGATCCATGCATTACCCCGTTTATCCCCTTCCGTTGGCAATTCAAGGTACCAGCAATTAATTCATATTGGGTGCCCCCCGCCTTCGCGCAGGAAACCTGCGCTCCCACAAGGTCGGCGCATCTTACTTCTCCCGCGGCACCCGCCCCATCAGGTAGAACTCCTCGTTGGGCGGCGTGCCGGCCAGGGTGACCAGGCGGTTGGACATGCCAAAGAAGGCGGCGATGGCGCCGATGTCCCAGATGTCGTCCTGGGTGAAGCCGACCTCGAGCAGGCGGGTCTGCCACGCTTCGGTGAGTTCGCCCACCTCCAGGCCGCTGTGCATCGCGAAGTCGATCATCACCCGGTGACGCTCGCTCAGGCCGGCGACGCGGTGGTTGATGGCCACCTGGTCGGCCAGCAGCGGGTCCTTGCTGTACAGACGCACCAGCGCACCGTGGGCCACCACGCAGTAGAGGCACTGGTTGCGGGCACTGGTGGCCACCACGATCATCTCCTTCTCGGCCTTGGTGAGGGTGTCGGCCTCCCGCTCCATCAGGGCGTCGTGGTAGGCGAAGAAGGCGCGGAACTCGGCTGGGCGGTGGGCCAACATCAGGAAGACGTTGGGGATGAACCCCGCCTTCTCCTGCACCGCCAGCATGGCGTCGCGGATGTCCTCGGGCAGGTCCTGGATCGACTCGGGAATGGGAAAGTGGCTGATCGGCGTGGTCATGGCGACTCCGTAGGTTATGGTTGTTGTCCTGTCGCTACAGTTAACGTCAACGTCAATTCACTGTCCATGCGGACCAACGTCGCAACCTGCCGGCACACCCCTCACGTCTCCTCGAGGATGGTGCGGGTCACCACCCGATTGCGGCTGCGCTCCTTGGCTTCGTACATCGCCTCGTCGGCTTCCCGATAGAGCCGTTGGGCATCCGGCACGCGCTGGTAGTCGGTGCAGCAGACCAGACCGAACGAGGCAGTAACCACGCCTGTCTCGGCCTGCTCATTGGGTATGGCGAGATCCTCGAGGGCCTGCCGGAAGGCTTCAATGGCGTTCCGACCCTCGCCCAGGGTATCGGCCTCCAGCAGCAGGCCGAACTCCTCTCCGCCCAACCGAAACAGCCGATCGCCGGCGCGGCGGAAGTGGGCTCCAAGCAGGCCGGCCACCTGGACGAGCACCTCGTCGCCGGCCTGGTGGCCGTAGGTGTCGTTGTAGGCCTTGAAGGCATCGATATCCATCACGGCGAACAGCAGCGGCAGGCCGCGACGGCGGCGGCGCTGCAACTCCTCGTCGACCAGCTCATGGAACTGGCGGCGGTTGAGGAGGCCGGTCAGCGGGTCGGTGCGGGCCATGGCGGCGAGCCGCCGGTTAGCGGCCTCGAGCTCGCGGGTGCGCTCGGCCACCTCGAGCTCCAGCTGCTTGCTGTGTGAGCGATGCAGCTCATGGGTGGCACGTTCGGCGGTGAGCTTCTCGTTCTTGAGCAGGTTGATCTTGTAGGCCAGCCCGAGAGCCAGCAGCAGGAACTCCAGGCCCGACCCCGCCTGCACGGCGTATTCGGTAAAAAAGTTGTAGGGCAGCACCCCGGCCACCCGCAGAAAGTAGAGCGACACCCCCACCAGCAGCACGCACCAGGCCACCAGGAAGATCTGCGCCAGACGGTCGCCCAGCCAGCTGCGCCAGACGGCCACCGCGAGCATCAGCGAGGAGAGCAGGATGGCAGCGGGGATCATGACGCGAAACACCAGGGCATAGTGCCCCAGCAGCGCCGGCAGCGAACCCGCCAGGCACAGGCCTGCCAATGCGAGGAGCGCACGCGAGAGGCGGGGCGCATGCTGCTGCAGATTGAGGTAGCTGATGCTGAACACGCTCAGGGTGACGGCAAAGAGGCCAATGGTCAGCGGCAGCATCTGGTTATTGAAGGTGGGCCAGTTCGGCCACCAGTACTGGAAGGCAAAGCCCCGTGCGGTGAACATCAGTACGAAGAAGGTGCCGAGGTAGACCACATAGTGCAGCAGGCTGCGCTCCCGGATGGCCAGGTAGAGCAGCAGATTGAAGATCATCAGCGCCAGCAGGGCGCCGAAGTAGAGGCTGAAGGCCATCAGCTCACGCTGCGATTTCTGCAGGAAGCTGCCGTCGCTCATCAGGTAGAGCGGCGTGGCGTCGTAAAGGCCGTCGTGGGTGTCCAGCCGCAGCACCAGGCGGCGCGTCTCGCCGGGCGGCAGCGGGATGGGCAGCACGAAGGTGCGGTGCGCCACGGGGCGGGAGTCGAAGGCCCGCCGATCGCCGGTCTGCCACGCCTCGACCACCTCCCCCGCTTCGTCGACCACCCAGGCGTCCAGATAGTCATGCAGCGGCATGCCGAGCTCCAGCAGCCGACGCACCTGGCCCTCACCGGTGTTGGAGAGCTCCACCTGCAGCCACCAGGCCGAGTCGGAGAAACTGAAGTTGATCGTCTCCTGGCCCGAGGGCCACCAGGGCAGCGTCTCATCCCGGGCAAGCAGATCGGCGATGTCGAGCTCGCGCTCCGCGTCCTCCAGCAACTGCACGTGCGGGCCCAGATCGAGTTGACCGGGCGACTGCGTCACATCGATGGCGGCCTGGGCCGGTGACACCAGCAGACAGGCAAACAGTAGCCAGACGGCCAGGGCCGACGGCAGAAGGAAGGAACGGCGGGTCACGAGAGCTCCGGTATCGTATCCGTACGATCCGGACACTGTAGCAGCTTCGTTTTACCGCGCGACCGGGGCCATCAACGCAGTCGGCCCCGCCTCTCTCGAGACGGGGCCGCCGGGTCAAAGCGCTGGAAGAATCAGCCCAGCGAGATGGTGCTGTTGATGCCGCTGGAGACGTTCTCCGGCTCGAACCAGCGCGCGGTGACGGTCTTTGTCTGGGTCCAGAAGGCGATGGCCTGCTTGCCGTTGGGCCCCAGATCGCCAAGCTTGGAAGCCCGGGAGCCGGTGAAGCTGAAGTAGGCGACCGGCACCGGGATCGGTACGTTGATGCCGATCTGGCCGACGTCGATATCGGTCTCGAAGCGGCGCGCCACCCAGCCGGAGTTGGTGAAGATCGAGGTGCCATTGCCGTTGGGGTTGGCATTGATGAACGCGATGGCGTCGTCGAGGGTCTCGACGCTCACCACACACAGCACCGGGCCAAATATCTCCTCGCGGTAGATGGTCATCTCCGCCGTCACGTCGGCGAACAGGGTCGGGCCGACGAAGTTGCCCTCCGGGTAGCCTTCCACCTGGCAGCCGCGGCCGTCGACCATCAGCTTCGCGCCCTCCTTTTCACCGGCGCTGATCAGGCGCTCGACGCGCTCCTTGGCCTGCGGGGAAACCAGCGGCCCCAGGTCGGCATCACGCTGAGTGCCGGGACCAACCTTCATGTTGCGAGCGCCCTCGACGATATCGTCCAGCCATTCGCGGGCCTCGCCCACCAGCACCACCACGGAGTTGGCCATGCAGCGCTGGCCGGCGGCACCGAAGGCGGAACCCAGCAGGTTGTTGATGGCCTGGCTGCGGTTGGCGTCGGGCATCACCACACAGTGGTTCTTGGCACCCATCATCGACTGCATGCGCTTGCCGGCGGCGCCGGCGCGGTTGTAGAGCAGCGTGCCCACGTGGGTGGAACCGATGAAGGAGAGCGCCTTGATATCGGCATGGTCGGCGATCTGGTTGGCCACATCCGGGCCGCCGTGGACCACGTTGAGCACCCCGGCCGGCACGCCGGCCTCGTGGGCCAACTCGACCAGGCGCATGGAGGAGCTGGGGTCCTGCTCCGAGGGCTTGAGCACGAAGGTGTTACCGGTGGCAATGGCCAGCGGGAACATGAAGCAGGGCAGCATGATCGGGAAGTTGAAGGCGGTGATGCCGGCACCCACGCCCAGGGGCTGGTGCATGGTGTAGACGTCCACTTCGCTGGCGGCGTTTTCGGCCAGCTCGCCCAGCTGCAGGGAGGTGATCGAGCAGGCATGCTCCACCACTTCCAGACCGCGGCCCACCTCACCCTCGGCGTCGGGCAGGGTCTTGCCGTGCTCCTCGGTGATCAGTGCGGCCAGCTCGGCGGTGTTGTCGCGGATCAGCGCCTGGAGCTTGAGCATGATACGCATGCGTTTGCCCAGCGGGACCTTGCGCCAGGTCTTGAAGGCCTCCTTGGCGCTGGCCACGGCGCGCTCGACCTCCTCGGGGGTGCAGAAGGGCACCCGGGCGACGACTTCCTGGGTGGCCGGGTTGACCACGTCGCGCCACTCCTGGCTCTGGGAATGGACGGGCTGACCATCGATATACATGGGGATTTCGCGGACTGACATGGACGTGCTCCTCTTTATAATTTCGCTATCGATAATTTCGCTATCGCTAGCGTCGCTTTCGCGTCGCAGTGCGGTTGCTGACAGGGGTGGGCTCTTCGGATGAACCTTGCCGCGGATTCCCCCGACATTAGACTTTGTGTGTATATAAACACGGAAGTAGATAGGCTGGAGTCTATCCAGAGGTCGGATGGTGTGACAACTGGCACTCGGGCACATTGCTTGTGCACTGACGCACAAGCAGCTCATTCGTGATCCGCCACCCCCCGGAGACCCCATGCTCGATTGGCAGGACATCCAGATCTTTCTCGAGGTGGCACGCAGCCAGCGGCTCACCGATGCCGCCCGTCGGCTGGGGCTCGATCACTCCACCCTGTCGCGGCGCACCCGGCGCTTCGAACAGAAACTCAACACCCAGCTCTTCGAGCGCAGCACCCACGGCTACCACCTGACGGAGGCCGGCCAGCAGCTGCTCGCCCACGCCGAGGAGATGGCTCGCCACGCCTCCGAGGCCGGCGAGAGCCTCACCGACAAGAATCACCAGATTAGCGGACAGATCCGCCTCGGGGTAACCGAAGGTTTCGGCACCTGGGTGATCGCCCCCCTGCTTTCGGCCTTTTGTGAACGCCACCCCGGCGTCACCCTCGACCTGCTCGCCCTGCCCCGGGTGGTCAACCTGAGTCGCCACGAGGCGGACCTGGCCATCACCGTGGAGCGCCCCGTAAGCCCGGGTCTAGTGATCTCACGGCTGTGTGACTATCGGCTGCGGCTCTATGGCAGCGAGGGCTACCTGACCCGTTTCGGCCGACCGGGTCGGGTCGCCGAGCTGGGTCAGCATCGCCTGGTGGGCTACGTGGACGACCTGATCTTCAGCGAGCAGCTCAGCTATCTGGAGCCCCTGCTCGACCCCGCGGTGGTGGGCCATCCCGGGCCTCACTTCGCCATTCGCAGCACCAGCGTGACCACCCAGCACGCCGCCTGCCTGCACGGAGCGGGCCTGGCCGTGCTGCCCTGCTTCATGGCCAGCACCTCCGGGACTCTGGTGAACGTCCTCGAAGACGAGGTGGCGATCGACCGTCAGTTCTGGATCACCGCCCGCCAGGAGCAGCGCCGGCTGGCGAGGGTGAGGCTGCTGTGGAACTTCCTGCGCGAAGCGCTGGAGATCAATCGCGCCTTCCTCATGGGCGAGATCAGGGAACTGACGCTACCCGCTCACGACAGCTGAGCGACAGCCAACGGCGATGCGTCAGAAAACGCTGCTGTCGGCTTCGCGCTCGACCCAATCACGATGCACCACCACCGCATTGCGCCCCCCGTGCTTGGCCGCATAGCTGGCCGCATCGGCACGGGCCAGCACCGTGGCGATCGAGTCATCGCCATCCAGAAACTGGGTCAGCCCGATGCTGGCGGTCACGAAATATTCCTTTTCGGCCTGGCTAACGCTGACCCGGGCGATGGCATCGCGCAATGACTCAGCAATTCTCTCGGCATGCTCCTGAGTACAGCTCGGCAGCAGCAGCCCGAACTCGTCACCGCCCTGCCGCCCCAGGTGATCACTCCCACGGGTCTCCCAGGCCACCACCTGGGACACGCGTCGCAATAGTTCGTCGCCGAGGGCATGCCCGCCCTCGTCGTTGACGGGCTTGAAATGGTCCAGATCGAACAGGATAAGTGCCGAAGGCGTGCCGGTCTTGGTGAAGTCGGCCAGGGCCTCTTCCAGGCGCCGCTCGAAACCGCGCCGATTAAGCAGGCCCGTCAAGGGGTCGTGCTCGGCCTCCCAGCGCCGCAGCGCTTCCTGATGCCGCCGTTCGGTAATGTCCTTTACCGTGCCCACAATCCCTAGCGGCTTGTCGCTTCCCCGCACCAGGCTGGCATGCACCTCGACCCAGAGCACCTCGCCGTCGCTGTCCCGCATGCGCAGTTGCCGCAGGAAGTCGGAACCCTGGCGAAGTGCATGTCGCCACAGGTCGCGTGCATCTTCCAGATCATCCTCGTGGATATGCTGCCAAAGGTCATCGGTCGAGGCCACCGAGCCAAGCCCCAGCATCGCCAACAGTGCGTCGTTCAGGTAGGTGACATCCCCTTTGAGATCGGCAACGAACATGCCGGTCGGCGTCGACCCCAGGATGGCGTTCAGAAAAGCCTCGCGCTCACGCAACCGGTACAGTGCCTCGCTACGCTCATACTCCAGGTGGTTGAAGGCATCAGATACCTGGATCAGTTCACGCAGGCTGGTCGAGAGGGCCAGTTGCTGGCGGGCGCCAGAGCCGATTTCAGCAATCTGCTGCTCCAGACGATGCAGCGGCGTGAGTTGGCGGCGGACCCACCAGCGGGTGACCAGCAGCATCAGCAGGGCCGCCACCAGCCAGGTCCACCACAGCCGCTCCAGGAAGGCGTGCAGGGGAGCTATCACCGAGCGACGGGGCATCATCAAGGCCACCACCCAGTCGGCCTGCCACACCTGTCGATAGGCCACCAGCATGCTCTCGCCATCCAGTTCGTGGCGGGTTTCGCCCTGCCAGCCGTCCAGCGCCAGCTGAAAGTCCTCCGGGTTCAGGCGCTGCAGCGTCTTGACATGCCCTGTCAGGGAATCTGGTACGAATATCGGCTCGCCCTCGGCCGTGAAGATCGCCACGTGGCCCTGATGCTGAAAGGTCTGAGAGGCAATGCTGCGGAAGAACTGGCCATGGGCCAGATTCAGAAGTCCGCCCACCATGCCGTCGAACTCGCCGTCCACGGTGAAGCGAGGTACCAGCATCATTACCAGTGGCTGCAGGCTGGCCCGACCCATGAAGGGGCGACTGACGAGGGGCCAGGGAGAGTGCCGCATCATCGGGAAAAACTCCCGGGACGAGGTCTCAAGGCCAATGCGGCCTGCCACCTCGGGCAGGTCCGCGATCACCACGCCATCGGCACCGATGATCACGACTCCCTCGAAATCGGCCAGAAGACTGCGATTGCCCTTCAAACGGCCTGCGATTTCCGCGTCCGTTCCTTCGGCGAGCTGATCGGTGAAACGCGACAGCGCATTGAAGCGCTGGTCAATGCGGTCCTGGAGAGCTCGGCTCAGCATTTCCGCCTGATAGCCCAGATGAGTCACGTTAGCGTCTCGCACCAGCGTCTGACCGATCCCCCAGGCAACGCCCAGCAGCAGCCCGATGATGACCAGCCAGGTCGCCACCAGCCCTACCAGCAGTCGTCCCTGCATAGTATCAAGTCGCCTCCTGAGGACGCCGGGTATCAACCGTTTGAGCAAGCCACCTCCAGCTCGACGTAGGCATGACCTACCGGGATGTCCTCTTGGATTCCCGAAGGCGAGTCATTACAAATGTCACAAATCCTCATTTTACTACAGGTGCAACGGCTTCCTCTCAACTCTGGCTGGAGCATCAGCTTGTCAGGCGGGTAGTGCCCGTTCGCGAGGCTCGAGGCGATAAAGATTCGCTATCGACACAGTCGGCAAACTCGCATTGTGCTAATAGATCCATCAAGAGTAGTTTGGAAGGATAAGGACGTTGGATCACGGCCTAGGCCATCTGGTGGTCAGGGGTTTGAAGGGGTCCATTGTCCCGGCAAACCGCCATCGTCTATAACGGTGGTAGGTACAAAAAAGCAGACATGATTGGAGAGCGATATGGGTGATCAGCAGAACACCGGCAAATGTCCGGTAATGCACGGCGGCAACACGCAGCAAAAGGCGGACGTCACCTCCTGGTGGCCGGAGTCTCTGAAGCTGGACATCCTCCACCAGCATGATCGCAAGACCAACCCCATGGGTGAGGACTTCGACTATCGCGAGCAGGTCAAGCAGCTCGACTACGACGCGCTTGAAAAGGACATGCACGAGCTGATGACCAACGGCCAGGAGTGGTGGCCCGCGGATTGGGGCCACTACGGCGGCCTGATGATTCGCCTGGCGTGGCACGCAGCGGGTACCTATCGTCTCGCTGATGGCCGCGGGGGCGCCGGCACCGGCAACCAGCGCTTCGCACCGCTGAATTCTTTCCCGGACAACGGCAATCTGGACAAGGCACGCCGTCTGCTGTGGCCGCTCAAGAAGAAGTACGGCAACAAGATCAGTTGGGCCGACCTGTTTATTCTGGCCGGCAACGTGGCTTATGAATCTTTCGGCTTCAAGACCTTTGGCTTCTCCTATGGTCGCGAAGACATCTGGCACCCGGAGACAGACATCTACTGGGGGGCAGAAAAGGAGTGGCTGGCGCCGTCCGATGAGCGCTATGAGGATGTCGACAAACCCGACACCATGGAAAACCCGCTGGCAGCGGTGCAGATGGGTCTGATCTATGTCAATCCGGAAGGCGTGAACGGCGTGCCGGATCCCCAGAAGACCGCCGAACAGGTCCGCGTGACCTTTGCGCGCATGGCGATGAACGATGAAGAAACCGCCGCCCTCACCGCTGGCGGTCACACCGTGGGCAAGACCCACGGTAACGGCGACGCCGAAGCGCTTGGGCCGGAGCCGGAAGGTGCCGACGTTCATGAACAGGGTCTCGGCTGGCACAACCCGAACCTGGACGGCAAGGCGACCAACGCGGTCACTTCCGGTCTCGAAGGTGCCTGGACCACCAACCCGACCCAGTTCGACATGGGCTACTTCGACCTGCTGTTCGGCTATGAGTGGGAGCTCAAGAAGAGCCCCGCCGGCGCCTGGCAGTGGGAGCCGATCGACATCAAGGAAGAGCACAAGCCGGTCGACACCACCGATCCGTCCGTTCGCCGCAACCCGATCATGACCGATGCGGACATGGCCATGAAAGTGGACCCGACATACCGGGCGATCTGCGAAAAATTCATGGCAGACCCCGACTATTTCAAGGACTGCTTCGCCCGTGCCTGGTTCAAGCTGACCCACCGTGACATGGGTCCCAAGTCACGCTACATCGGTCCAGGCGTACCGGCCGAAGACCTGATCTGGCAGGACCCGGTTCCCCAGGGCGAGACCAACTACATCGAAGAGGTGGTCAAGGAGAAGATCGCCGACGCCGGCCTGAGCATCCACGAGCTGGTCGCTACCGCCTGGGACAGCGCCCGCACCTACCGAGGCTCCGACATGCGCGGCGGCGCCAACGGTGCCCGTATCCGCCTGGCCCCGCAAAAGGACTGGGAAGGCAACGAGCCGGACCGCCTGATGAAAGTGCTCAAGGCCTACGAGCAGATTTCCACTGACACCGGTGCCAGCATCGCCGACGTGATCGTGCTCGGCGGCAACCTGGGCATCGAGCAGGCCGCTAAGGCCGCAGGCTTTGACGTTCACGTTCCCTTCCACAAGGGTCGTGGCGATGCCACCGACGACATGACGGATGCCGAGTCCTTCGAGCCCCTGGAGCCGTTGGCCGATGGCTTCCGCAACTGGCAGAAGAAAGAATACGCGGTCAAGCCGGAGGAGATGCTTCTGGACCGCGCCCAGCTGATGGGCCTGACCGCGCCGGAAATGACTGTCCTGCTTGGCGGCATGCGAGTGCTGGGCACCAACTACGGTGGCACCGGCCACGGTGTGTTCACGGATCGCGTTGGCCAGCTGACCAACGATTTCTTCGTCAATCTGACCGACATGGCCAACCGCTGGGAGGCCACGGGCAAGAACGCCTACAACATCGTGGACCGCAAGACCGGCAACACCAAGTTCACCGCAACCCGCGTCGATCTGGTGTTTGGTTCCAACTCCATCCTGCGCTCCTACGCCGAGGTTTACGCCCAGGACGATAACCAGGAGAAGTTTGTGAAGGACTTCGTCAAGGCCTGGAGCAAGGTGATGGACGCCGACCGCTTCGACATCGCGTAGCACCGATAGTACGGCCGGGACTCGCGCCCGGCCAGGCGGTAGACAAGACAGAGACGCCCGGGGAAAACCCCCGGGCGTCTTTTTGTGAGATCGACACCACGCCGGTTCGTCGAATCGCGATGTTGCCGACGTCAGGTCCCGCAGAAAGTCCGGAACACACGCTCGGTGGGCGGCGCGGGCTGGGCGTAAGCCTCGTGGCCGGGCTGCTCGGTGAAGGGCTCTGCCAGCACCTGGCGCAGGGCCTCGAAGGGAGTGAAGTCGTCGTGCTCGGCGGCCGCGGCGATCACCCGCTCCACCTGGTGGTTGCGGGGAATGTAGAGCGGATTGACCGCTCTCATCCGCGCGCTGATCGCCTCTCCGGGAACGTCCTCCCGGGCCAGCCGTTCTCGCCAGCGCGGCAGCCACTCCTGCAGCGCCCTGTCGTTCTCGAAGAGCTCGGCCAATCCGGAGGCATCCGCCTCCACGGCCTCGGATAGACGGCGAAAGCCCAGGGTGAAGTCGGCACGGCCGGCCGCGAGAATCTCGAGGAAGGCCTCGGCCAGTTCGCGGTCGCCCTCCTCTTCACGCTTCAGCGCCAGCTTCTCGCGCATCGTCTTCAGCCACTGTGCTTCATACAGCGACTCGTAGCGCTTGATCACCTCGGTGGCTAGCTCCACGGCACGCTCCTGGTCGTCGTGGAGCAGCGGAATCAGGGTCTCGGCCAGGCGTGCCAGATTCCACTGGGCGAGCCAGGGCTGGTTCTGGTAGGCATAGCGCCCCTGTTCGTCGATGGAGCTGAATACCATGGTCGGCGAGTAGGCCTCCATGAAGGCGCAGGGGCCGTAGTCGATGGTCTCCCCCGAGATGGTGCAGTTGTCAGTGTTCATCACCCCGTGGATGAAGCCCAGGCCCATCCACTTCGCCACCAGGGCCGCCTGACGCTGGGAGACCGCCTCCAGCAGCGCCAGGTAACGCTCTCCCTTCGCCAGTTCCGGGGTCAGTTCCGGGGTCAGTGCAGAATAGTGGCGTTCGATGGCCATATCGGCCAGTGTCCTGACCGCCTCCCGGTCGTCGCGGGCGGCGAAGTACTGGAAGGTGCCCACCCGCAGGTGGCTGGCGGCGACGCGGGTCAGCACGGCGCCGGGCTCCGGCACCCGCCGGAACACCCGCTCGCCGCTGGTCACTGCGGCCAGGGCCCGTGTGGTGGGCACCCCGAGCCGATGCATCGCCTCGCTCACCAGGTATTCACGCAGCACGGGGCCCAGCGGTGCTCGGCCGTCAGCGCCCCGGGAGAAGGGCGTCATCCCCGCCCCCTTGAGCTGGATGTCGCGCAGCCGACCCTCGCGGTCGGTCACCTCGCCCAGCAGCACCGCCCGACCGTCGCCCAGCCGCGGGTTGAAGTGGCCGAACTGATGGCCGGCATAGGCCTGGGCAACGGGCTCGGCGCCTTGTGGCACGGCGTTGCCGGAGAACCACTCGGCTAACCGCGCCTCATCTAACCGCATGAGATCGAAGCCCAGCTCCTCGGCCAGGGGCCGATTGAAGGCCACCAGGCGCGGCGCAGGCACCGGCACGGGGTCGAAACGCACAAAGAAGTGTTCGGGAAGGCGGGCGTAGCGCAGGGTGAACGCGGGAAACATGGCGGCTCCGGTCGGCGGGATAGCGCAGAATGAACGCATACCCGAGTATAACGCTCAGGCTTATCCCTTTCGAGTCATCACCGATGTGTCTGCAATCGCTCAGCGCAGCGCCGGGTCCATAAAAACGCCGGCAAATTGTCTGAACTGGTCGAGGTGGTCATGGCAGATGGTGAACACCACCTCCCAATTCACCGTTTCATAGTTGTGCACTACGATATTCCGGAAGCCCACCGACTTACGCATGTCATCGGCCAACTCACGGCTAATCACACCACGTTCCGCCAGCACCTCGAAACTCTGGCCCATGGTGATGGGAGACATCAGTTCGTGATGCTCGGCAATCCAGTGAGAGGCGATATCGACACAGAGTTGGACGGCACGAGTGAGGTTGAGGGCCAGGATATCCTGAACATCCAGATCCGTCTCCAGCTCCTCGACACTCTCCGGACTGCGGCTCTCCAAGCGCGCAACACAACGCCTTAGCGACTCCAGTTTCTGGTTGATCAAGGGTTGATCCATGCGGCCTGCCTCGCCCTAAGGATCCTCTGCTGCAGAGGCACGAAGTCCTCGTTGTCGATGATGTTGCGATAGACCAGCCCAGCCCAGGCCGAATCGCTGCCCTTCAAGCGAACGCCGGACACCACGATCTGAGTCAGCAACGGCTGGCCAGCGGTTCTGAGGTCGACCAGATCCACCGGTCGTGAGGACGCCAAGGCCAGCGCCTCGATCATGTCGATCTTCTGCGCGCTGGTCAGCGGCCGCCTGCTTTCCACGGCAATATCGAGGTCGCTGTCGGGCCGGCCCATACCCTTTGCAATCGAGCCAAAAAGCACCACCTGCCCGATCTCATCAAATGGCGCCAGCGCATTCAGAATCGCTCGATGACGCTCATGATCCTCGTCATTCTGCCCGGCCTGCATGGTCTCGACCTCGCCGTCTCGGAAGTGAATTCATTGTACCTCTTGAGGGCTCACCCTGCTTGACGACTGCCTCATCTCTCTACCGGCGAGAGCTACTCGCGAATCAGATCGACCAGGCGCCTGGCCGCCTGACAACAAAACCAGAAATTCGAAGAAAATGAAGACATTTAACTTCTAAATCGGAACAAATTGGACATGAGCCGCTCAGGCGAGTAGGGTCGTGTTTCCCTTGATCGGGCATAACTCCTACAACAGATCACCGACTGGCCCTGGGCAGAGCCCTGACCAGCCCGGTCTTGCCGTACCGCAGACTGGATCACCGGCACTCTCGACGGCTCGTCGTGGACGCCACCGCTAGAGAAGACATCCATGTCTCGCCACTTGTCTCGTCACTACGCCGATGAAGGACGGTGCATGCCTCGCCGCCCGCCACCCAGCCTCCCCGCACGGGAGTAATGCCGCTGCCGCAGCATTCTGTGCCGTGCACGGCCAATAACCTGGACGCTTTCCCGTTTCAGTGCTCGCAGGGCTCTGCTCGAGTACTCGGGGGGTACTGCGTCTCGATCCGGCCCATGGCACCCATGATCTCCGTCACTGCGTCACGCATGTCGCCTGGCCGACATGTAGCGACGCGTCCTATCCACCTATCGAGTGACACCCCTTGAACAGCGAATCGCTATACCAGTTCTCGTCCCTGACCGTCATTCTGCTGCTGGTCGCCTTCTACGGCGGCACCTACCTGATGACACTCGGCATCCGCAAGAAGAACGAAGATGCCGACGCCTTCATGGTCTCCAACCACCGCGTCGGCTTCGGCATGGGGGCGGCCAGCATGACCGCCACCTGGATCTGGGCGGCCTCCTTCTACGCCGCGGCCACCTCCGGCTACACCTACGGCGTCTCGGGCCCCATCCACTACGGGTTGTGGGGGGCACTGATGATCCTGTTCATCTACCCCTTCGGCCGGCGCTTCAGGAAGCTGGCGCCCGACGCCCACACCCTGGGCGAGCTGATCCACGCCCGCCACGGCTCTTCCAGCCAGCTGATCCTGGCGCTCTCCAACGTGCTGGGCAGCGTGATCAGTCTGATGGTCAACTTCACCGCCGCCGGTGCGCTGGTCTCGGTGCTTTCGCCGCTCTCCTTCCAGGCCGGGGTGATCATCGCCGGGGGCGGGGTGCTGCTCTACACCCTGTGGTCCGGCTTCCGCGCCTCGGTGATGACCGACTTCGCCCAGCTGGTGGCGCTCATGGCCATTGCCATCGTGATCATTCCCGCGGTGTTCTTCGCCATGGGCGGTCCCAGCGAACTGGTAGCCGGGCTCGACAACCTGACCGCCGAGCAGGCCAACCTCTTCTCCATGGACGCCATTCTCAATCAGGGCGCGCCCTTCTTCGTTGCCGTGCTGGCCTACGCCATCGGTAACCAGACCATCTCCCAGCGCCTGTTCGCGGTGAACGAAGCGCACATCAAGCCGACCTTCCTCACCGCCACCGTGGGCTATGGCGCCATCGTCATCGGCCTGGGCATGATCGGCCTGATGGCATTGACCCTGGGCGTGCAGCCGATCGATGGCGACATGAACAACCTGATCCCGCAGATGGTCTCCGGCTACCTGCCGCCGCTGTTCATCGCGCTATTCTTCGTCCTGGTGATCGGCGCGCTCTCCTCCACCGCCGACTCCGACCTTTCGGCGCTGTCGGCGATCATGATGGCCGACGTCTATGGCAAGAACATCGCCCGCGGCAAGGCCGACCCGAAGCGCATGCTGCTGGTGGGTCGCCTGACCATGATCGTGGCCACCGTGGTGGGCATCGTCTTCGCCAGCTTCTCGCTGGATATCCTGGTGATGCTGGTATTCGTCGGCGCGCTGTGGGGGGCCATCGTCTTCCCGGTGATCGCCAGCTGCTTCTGGGACCGGGTCACCAACCAGGCCTTCACTACCTCGGTGCTGGTCGCCATGGTGCTGTTCTGCCTGGCGCGCTTCGAGTTGCTGCCCCTGAGCGGCACCAGCGGCCTGTTCTTCGAGCTGCTGGCCAGCATCGGTGGCGGCGTGATCATCGGCCTGATGGTATTTGGCTTCCTGGGCCGCACCGCCGGCTTCATCGCCGCCGCCCTGGCGCTGGTGGCGATGCTGGTCTTTGCCACCGGCTTCCTGCGCGACTACACCGTGCTGCTGGCCTCGCTGACCGCCTATGGCGCCAGCACGCTGGTCTGCGTGGCGATGAGCCTGATGAGCCGCCAGCCGGCGTTCGATTTCGACACCATCCGAGAGCGAGTGGGCGACTACGACACCCACGTGGAGACGCCCAAGGCCCCGGGCGGCGAGGCCTATCACGCCTCCGCCAGCCTGACGTCTCCGCGCTGACACGCGACCTCGCCACCTGCCACCCGCGCGGTGCCGGCCCGCCGGCACCGCCGCAAATAACACAAGGAGACCGAACATGACGGCACTCTATGGCTTCTATGTACTGATCTGGCCCGCTCTCACTCTTGTCGTGCTGATAGTGATCATCCGCGCCGTGATGCGCGATCGTCGCAAGGCGAAAGAGGAACACCGTGACCTGGTTTAAACCGCGCTAATCAGCGCCCGATCAGCGCAGTGGTCAGCCACGGCTGCCAGGCCAGCAGTACCAGGGTGACCAGGCTCGCCAATAGGAAGGGCAACAGTGAACGGAAGATACGCATCGGCGGGGCACCGGTCATCGAGGAGGCGATATAGAGCCCCGCCCCCACCGGCGGGGTGAGCAGCCCCAGCACCAGGGTCAGACAGACCACCACGCCGAACTGATAGGGGCTGATACCGAACTGCTGGGTCGCAATGGGTAGCAGGATCGGCACCACCAGAATCAGAGCGGCGATGCCATCGATGATCATCCCCACCAGCAGCAGCACGCCGATCAGCAGCAGCAGGAACAGGAAGGGGTCGGTGGTGAGCGCAGCGATCCAGGCCGCGGCCATCTGCGGCAGCCGCTCGTAGACGATCACCCAGCCAAAGACCCCGGCGGCGGCAATCAGCATGATCACCAGCCCGGCATTCACCGCGGTGCGCTTGAGCACCGTGGGCAGCATGGCGAATCTCAGGTCGCCGTAAAGAAAGCGCCCAAGCAGCAGCGCGGCCAATGAAGCCAGCGCCGCGGATTCCGTGGGCGTGGCCAGGCCCAGCAGAATGCCGCCGATGATAATCAGCGGAATGGACAGCGCCGGCAGCCCCATGGCCAGCGCCCGCATCGCCTCGGTGCGGCTAGGCCAACGTCCCTTGGGATACTGCTGAACCAGCCCCACCACGGCGATGGTCAAGAAGAAGCTGAAGCCCAGCAGAAGCCCGGGCAGAATGCCGGCGATGAACATCTCGGCGATGGGCACCTGGGCCATCACACCGAACAGCACGAACAGCATCGAGGGTGGAATGATCGGCGAGAGCAGCCCACCCGCGGCGGTGATGGCCGCGCCATAGGAGCGGCTGTAACCCTCTTTCTCCATGGCCGGCACCATGGCACGCGACATGATGGCGATCTGCGAGGCGGCCGAGCCGATGATCGCCGCCATCATCATGTTGGCCACCAGGTTGATATAGGCCAGCCCCCCGCGGAAGCCGCCTACCAGCAGCCGCGCCAGGTCGATCAGCCGACGGGTCACGCCGCCCTCGTTCATCAGCTCGCCGGCCAGCATGAACAGCGGGATCGCCAGCAGCCCGTAGCTTTCTATCGCCGCGAACAGCTGCTGGGGATAGGACTCGAAGAGCACGCTGTTGCCCGAGACCTGGATATAGGCCATGGCGGTCAGCGCCAGCACCAGGGCGATGGGCACGGCGCCGAGCAGCAGCAGCACAAAGACCGCGACGGTCATTGGCTGGCCCCTGGCGGCTCATTTTGTGGAGCCCCGTGAGCCTCGACCGGGTCACCCAGACCACGCAGGGCGGAGCCCAGGTTGACCAGCCCGTGAAAGGTCAGCGACAGCGCGAACCACGGCAGGATCAGCCACACCCAGAACTTCTTGATGCCCAGCGTCGAGGTGTTCTCGGCATAGATGAAGTTGAAGGTTTCCCTCTGGAAGGCCCCGAAGTCAAACCCCAGCCGGGCCAGTTCCAGCGGCTGGTACCAGCGCCAGCAAAGCCATAGCAGCAGCACCGCGAAGACCAACACGGCGAGATCCACCAGCGCCATCAGCAGCCGGCGGCCGAAGCCCGGCAGGGCATCGGCCACCAGGGTGACGGCGATGCCCCGGCGACGCTTGAGCACCGCCCCGGCGATCAGGAAGGTCATCCAGATCATGGCGTAGATGGCGAGCTCGCTGATCCAGTAGAGCGGGCTGCCCGCGGCGCGAAAGGCCACGTTGACCAGGATCAGCAAGGTGACCGCCGCCGCGAGGGCGGCGGCGGCGATCTCTTCCAAGCGGGCCAGGCAGTCGGAGAGGCGTGACAGCATCGGCTCTTCTTCCGCTTACTGGCGCAGGCGCTCGGCTTCCTCGCGAAGCGCCTCGAGCATGGGGGCTTTCTCGGCCCAGGTGGCCTCCCATTCGACGATGGCCTCGCTGAAAAACTCGGCGTCGGCCTCGACGATATTGAGGTCCAGACCGCGGATCTCCTCCTCCTGGGCGGCGTCCATCTCCTGGAAGCCAGTCAGCACGTTCTCCAGGTGCTCGGCCATGGTGGTCTCGATCAGCTCGCGGTCCTCGGCGGAGAGCTCGCGCCACACCCGGCCTGAGACCACGCCCACCATCGGGAACATCATATGATTGGAAATCAACAGGTTGTTGGCCTGCTCATAGAACTTGAGGATCAGGATCGAATCGAAGTCCATGTCGATGGCATCGACCTGGCCGTTGGCCAGGGCGTCATAGACCTCGAGCAGCGGCATGGGTGCCGGCGCCGCACCGGTGGCCGTATAGAAGTCGCGGATCGGCTCGAAGGGGGTGATGCGCAGACGCTGGCCGCGCATGTCGTCCATGCTCTCGATCGGATCGCGGCTGAGTACCTGGCGCATGCCTACCATGCCGTAGCCGACCCCCACCAGGCCCACTTCGGCGGGCATCAGCTCGAGCAGTTCGGCGGCGGTGTCTGAGCGCAGAAGACGCGCGGCGTGGTCCACGCCATCTACCAGGTAGGGGGCGTAGAGAGCGCCGAAGTCAGGGATGCGGTTGGAGATCTCGGCGATGGTCAGAAAGGCCATATCGAGCGCCCCTGTCTGCAGTTGCTGCACCATCTGCGCTTCATTGCCCAACTGCTGGGCCGGGAACACGCTGACGCTGTGCTCGCCATCGGAGCGCTCGTGGAGGCTATCGGCGAAGGCCTCGGCCTCGGTGCTCCACATATGCTGCGGCGGGGTGATCAACCCCAGGCGGAAGTCCCGTGCCTGGGCGGTCAGTGTTGAAGCGGCCAGTGCGGTAGCGGCCACGGCCAGGGTCAGCGTCTTGAGTCGATTCATGAGAGCCTCGTGTCAGTCCAGCGTGGGCGGGCGCCCAGGGCGACCCGTTCCTGTGGTTGTCAGGCTAACGAGATTACCGCAGGCGAGGCGTTGATGGCATCCATTCGCGCCCGGGCTACTCACCCCGTGCCGCTGAGCGGGTTCTCGAAACGACGCACACTGGCCACAAAATCGCTGAAGCGTTCGCCCTGGATCAGCACGTGCTCACGCAGCAGCGCTTCGGCTCGCTCGGCCTCCCCGCCGGCGATGGCATCGACGATGGCCTGGTGCTCGTCCAGCGAAGTGTTCATCCGGTGGCGAACCTGCAGCTGCAAGCGCCGGTAAGGCTTCAGCCGCTGCTTGAGCTGGCGGGCCTCGCTGGCCAGAAAGCCGTTATGGCTAGCCGCGTAGATACAGGCATGAAACCCCTCGTTCTCGTAGTAGTACTCGTCGGGGTCACCCGCCCGGGCGGCGGCATCGCAACGGGCATGGGCCTCCTTCAGGGCAGCGAGCTCCACCTCGCTGATGCGCCGCGCGGCGAGGCGACCGCACATTCCTTCCAGTTCGGCCATCACCTCGAACATCTCGATCAGCGCCTCGATCCCCACCCGGGCCACGAAAGTGCCTTTCTTGGGCGAGACCGTCACCAGTCCGCTCGCCACCAGCTGCTGGATCGCCTCCCGCACCGGTGTGCGCGAGACACTGAACTCCTGCCCCAGCGCCTCGGGGTCGAGGCGCTCTCCCGGCGCTCGGCGCCCGTTGATGATGTCATCCTCCAGTGCGTCCCTGAGTCGTTGTGCGCTGGAGCGCTTGGCACCCGTCATGCGACACCTCCCTTGATCAAGCCGCCGGGGCTTCATAATAAACGTATTTAAGCCCGAAATACGTGTCACCGCCTTGACAGTAGCATATGTCAAGACTATTGATATATACATCAGCGTCGCTGATAAACATCACAAAAAATACCAAGCACACAACAACAATGCTGGAGACGCCCAATGAACCGCCATACTCTACCCGCCGTTGCCGCTCTGGGCATCGCCATCGCTGCCAGCTCCGTCTCGGCCGACACCGTCCTGCGAGCCTCCCACCAGTTCCCCGGGGGCCAGGGTGACGTCCGGGATGAAATGGTCCAGATGATGGCCCGGCACGTGGAAGAAGCCGACGTTGGCCTCACGATCGAGGTCTATCCCGGCCAGTCGCTGTTCAAGGCCCGCGAGCAGTGGGGCGCCCTGACCCGTGGCCGCCTGGATATCACCTCCCTGCCTCTCGACTACGCCAGCGGCCGTCACCCGGAGTTTTCCGCCACCCTGATGCCAGGCCTGGTGCGCAACCATGAGCACGCCGCCCGTCTCAACGACTCCGAGTACATGGAGATGATCAAGGCGGTGATTCTCGACGGCGGCGCCCGCGTGCTGTCCGATGCCTGGCTGTCGGGCGGCTTTGCCTCAAGCGAGCGCTGCATCACGTCTCCCGACACCGTCGAGGGCCAGAACTTCCGTGCCGCCGGGCCCGCCTTCGAGCAGATGCTGGAAGCCGCCGGTGCCTCCATCGCCTCCATGCCGTCGTCGGAGATCTACACCGCCATGCAAACTGGCGTTCTGGACGCCGCCAACACCTCCTCGATGTCGTTCGTTTCCTTCCGCCTCTACGAGCAAGTGGACTGCCTGACCGAGCCGGGCGACTTTGCCCTGTGGTTCATGTATGAGCCGATCCTGATCTCCGAGCAGGTGTGGCAGGGTCTTACCGAAGAGCAGCAGGCCGCGCTGACCGAGGCCGGCCAGGAGGCCGAGGCGTTCTTCGCCGCCGAGGCGGCGAACATCGACCGCCAGATGGTCGAGGCCTACGAGGAGAACGGCGTCGAGGTAGTGCGCATGAGCGAGGACGACTACAACGCCTGGCTCGATATCGCTCGGGAAACCTCCTACAAGAACTTCGCCGAGAACGTTCCCAACGGACAGGCCATCATCGACGCCGCCCTGGCCGTCGAGTAAGCCATCGAGTGACCACCGACTGACCGGCCACCCCGCAGGGTGGCCGCCTCCACCTCACTCCCGAGGGAACCATGGCAACCTCCTCCTCACACCAGATCGCCGCTCGCCGCGGCCCGATCGGCGGCTACATACGCCTGATGGATCGGGCATCCCGAGCCACGGCCTACCTGGCGGCCCTGCTGTTCATCGCAGGTGTCGTCGTCATTTGCCAGATGGTCTTCACCCGCTACCTGCTGGGCATGAGCACCAGTTGGCAGACCGAGTTCACCGTTTTCTCCGTCACCGGCGCCATGCTGCTGGGCAGCCCCTATGTGCTGATGACCGGCGGCCACGTCGCCATCACCATCCTGCCTGACGCCCTGGGTGGCCTGGCCCGCAAAGCCATGCGGCTGGTCGCCGCTCTTGTCGGGCTGGCCTTCTGCAGCGCCCTTGCCTACGCCGCCTGGATCTACGTCTGGGAAGCCTGGGAGGGCGGCTGGACCACCGGAACGGTATGGAATCCTCCTCTCTGGCCGGGCCTGATGCCGATGGCCGTCGGGGCAACGCTGCTCAGCCTGCAGTACGTCGCCGAAATCCTGCGCGGGGAGAACTGAGCATGGATCCGATCACCCTGGGAATCATCGTTGCCATCGCGCTGATCGTGCTGATGGCGATTGGCACCCCGATCGCCTTCGCCCTGGGCGGCGTCTCGCTGGTTGCGCTGCTTTATGACCGCGGCCTGCCGGAGCTGACCTATTTCGGCGAGACCTTCTTCGACAGGATCGCCGAATTCGGCTTCGTGGCCATCCCGATGTTCATCCTGATGGGCGCCGCCGTGGCGTCGTCGCCCACCGGGCGCGACCTCTACCGCTCCCTGGACCTGTGGATGGGGCGTCTGCCCGGGGGCCTGGCCGTCTCCAACATCGGCGCCTGCACCATCTTCTCGGCTCTCTCCGGTTCGTCTCCCGCCACCTGTGCCGCCATCGGCAAGATGGGCATCCCCGAGATGCGCACCCGAGGCTACCCGGATGGCGTCGCGGCCGGCTGCATCGCTGCCGGCGGCACCCTGGGCATCCTGATTCCGCCCTCGGTGACCATGATCATCTATGGCATTTCCACCGAGACTTCCATCGGCCGTCTGTTCATCGCCGGCGTGATGCCTGGCCTGATGCTGGCCGGACTGTTCATGGCCTGGACAATGATCGCCTGCCGCCTGGCCGGGGGCTATAACAACCCCATGGCGCAGCGGGCAGAGCGCATGAAGCAGACGGTCAAGGAAAACGTCGACGCCAATCTCAAGGCGCTGGTGCGGGTGCTGCCCTTTCTGGCCGTGGTGGCGGGCATCCTGTTCGCTCTCTACGGCGGCGTGGCGACCCCTTCCGAGGCCGCGGGCGTCGGCGCCTTCCTATGCCTGGCCCTGGCGATTCTCATCTACCGCATGTGGCGGGTAGACCCGATCAAGCTGATCATGCGCGATTCGCTGCGTGAGAGCGTCATGATCATGCTGGTCATCGCCTGCGCCGAGGTGTTCGCCTACGCCCTCTCCTCCATGTTCATTACCCAGACCGTGGCCGGTGCCATCGCCGACCTGGAGGTCAACCGCTGGGTGCTGATGGGCATCATCAACGTCTTCCTGCTGGTAGCCGGTTTCTTCCTGCCGCCGGTGGCTGTGATCGTGATGACCGCACCGATCCTGCTGCCGATCATCCTGGCGGCCAATTTCGACCCCTACTGGTTCGCGGTGATCCTCACCATCAACCTGGAGATCGGCCTCATTACGCCACCGGTAGGGCTCAACCTGTTCATCATCAAGGGGATCGCACCGGATATCTCCCTGCGCGATATCCTCATGGGCAGCCTGCCCTACGCGCTCTGCATGGTCCTGGGAATTCTCCTGCTGTGCCTCTTCCCGGGCATCGCCCTGTGGCTACCCAACCTGATCATGGGCTAATGGAGACGAGATCATGAACATGAGCTTTCTGCAGGAGCTGTTCACCACCATCACACGGCGGGACGCGCTGCGCCGCCGGCGCCGCGCCGGTGCCCCACCCCCCCACCATGGCGAGGTGGTCGATGCCTGCGCGGCGCTGCTGGCCAGCGACGGCGAGGCCTCGAGCATCGCTCTGGCGAGCCGCGCCCTGGCGCTCTACCAGGGGCTCTCGCCACAAGAAAGGGTCGCATTCTTCGAACGCCTGGCGGCGGATTTCGCCGCCGAGCCCGAGGCCATCGACGGCGCCTATGCCGCCTATCGGGAAGCACGGGACAACGATAGCCTGCAGGCGCTGTTTCTGGCCTGCGAGCCGCGCCGCCAGGAGCTGTTCCGGCGGCTCAACCTGGCCAGCGACGGCACCCATGCGCTGGTGGAAATGCGCGAGGACCTGCTCGCCCTGCTGCGTGAACGGCCCGATTTCACCGGCATCGACCGGGACTTCGCGCACCTGTTCGGCTCCTGGTTCAACCGCGGCTTTCTGGTGCTCAAGCGCATCGACTGGAACACCCCGGCCTCGATCCTGGAGAAGATCATCCGCTACGAGGCGGTCCACGAGATCCAGGACTGGGACGACCTGCGCCGCCGCCTGGACGCCCGCAACCGCCGCTGCTTCGCCTTCTTTCATCCGGCGATCGGCGACGAACCGCTGATCTTCGTGGAGGTGGCGCTGTGCAAGGGCCTGCCAAACCGCATCCAGCCGATCCTGGGCGGCGAGGACGGCGGCGTGGAGGATCCCGAGGATGCCGACAGCGCCGCCTTCTTCGGCATCAGCAACTGCCAGACCGGTCTGCGCGGCATCTCCTTCGGCAACTTCCTGATCAAGCAGGTGGTCCAGGAGCTCAAGCACGAGTTGCCGCAACTCAAGTATTTCGTGACCCTGTCGCCGGTGCCGGGCTTTCGACAGTGGCTCGAAGAGCGCCGCCACGACGAGAGCCTGCCCAGGGCGCTGCGCGAGACCCTCGGCGAACTCGACGCGGCCGAGTGGCAGCGGGAACCCGAACGGGCGGCGAAGCTCGAGGCAGTGGTCAAGCCGCTGGCCGCCCGCTACCTGGTCCACGAGAAGAACGCTCGCGGCAAGCCGCTCAATCCAGTGGCTCGTTTCCACCTGGGCAACGGCGCCGAGCTGCACCGGGTCAACTGGCTGGGTGACGTCTCGGCCAAGGGGCTCAAGCAGGCCGCCGGCCTGATGGTCAACTACCTCTATGTGCTCGACGATATCGAGCGCAATCATGAAAACTATACCGCCAACGCCACCGTGGCCTCCTCGAGCGACGTCCGAGACCTCGCCCGCAAGGCTCGGAAGATGGCCAAGGGAGAGAGCAGCAAATGAACCACAACCTCTTCGCAACCTTCGCCGAGCGCATGCGCGAACGCGACGACGCCGACTTCATCACCACCCGCGAGGGTCAGCGCTACACCTACGCCGACGCCCTGGCCGCCAGCGCTCAACTGGCCGGTGCGCTGACCGGGATCGGCGTACAGCAGGGGGATCGAGTCGCCGTACAGGTCGACAAGAGCCCCGAGGCCATCCTGCTCTATCTCGCCTGCCTGCGCATCGGTGCGGTATACCTTCCTCTCAACACCGGCTACACCGGCGAGGAGATTCGCTATTTCCTCGCCGATGCCGAGCCGGCGCTGTTCGTCTGCCGTGCCGCCGTACTGGATGAAGCACAGCGGATCGCGACAGAGACCGGCTGCCCGGCGGTGGAGACCCTGGGCACCGCCGCCGACGGCAGCCTGATGGAGAAGGCCGCCGCCGCAACGCCCCGGGAAGATATCGTGCCCCTGGGCGAGCGGGACCTGGCGGCGATCCTCTATACCTCCGGCACCACCGGGCGCTCCAAGGGCGCCATGCTGACCCACCGCAACCTCGGCTCCAACGCCGAGACCCTGCGCCAGGCCTGGCACTTCACCCCCGAGGACCGGCTGATCCATGCCCTGCCGATCTTCCACACCCACGGCCTCTTCGTGGCCTGCAACGTCACCCTGATGACCGGCTCGAGCATGCTCTTTCTGCCGAAGTTCGACGCCGATGTGATCTTCGAGGAGATGCCACGCGGCAGCGTGCTGATGGGCGTGCCCACCTTCTACACCCGCCTGGTGGCCGACGAACGCCTGACGCCGGAGGTGACCGCCAACATCCGCCTGTTCGTCTCCGGCTCGGCCCCGCTCACCGCCGAGACCCACCGGGAGTTCGAGCAGAAGACCGGCCATGCCATCCTCGAGCGCTATGGCATGACCGAGACCAACATGAACCTCTCCAATCCCTACGATGGCGAGCGCCGCGCCGGGACTGTGGGCATGCCGCTGCCCGGCGTGGAGTTCCGCGTCATGGACCGCGAGACCCGTAAGCCCGTGCCACGGGGCGAGATCGGCATGCTGGAGATTCGCGGCCCCAACGTCTTCATCGGCTACTGGCGCATGCCCGAGAAGACCCGAGAGGAGCTGCTGGAGGACGGCTTCTTCATCACCGGCGACCTGGCCATGGTCGACGACCAGGGCTATGTGCACATCGTCGGTCGCGACAAGGACCTGGTGATCTCGGGGGGCTACAACGTCTACCCCAAGGAGGTCGAGCAGCTGATCGACGAGCTGGAGGAGGTCGACGAGTCGGCGGTGATTGGCCTGCCCCATCCCGACTTCGGCGAGGGGGTCACCGCCGTGGTGGTGCGGCAGGCCGGCTCGAGGATCGACGAGGCCGGGGTGCTCGCCCACCTGAATGGCCGGCTGGCGAAGTACAAGCAGCCCAAGAAGGTGTTCTTCGTCAGCACTCTGCCCCGCAACACCATGGGCAAGGTGCAGAAGAACGAGCTCCGCAAGCAGTTTCAGGACACCTACCGCTGACGCGACAAGGAACAGAGCCAATGGCCCGCCAGATCACCTACTACTATACCCATGTCTCCCCCTGGAGTTACCTGGGCCATGCGCGGCTCGGCGAGATCGCCGCCCGCCACGGTGCCACGGTCGACTATGTGCCGATCACCCTCGGGGCGATCTTCCCGCGCACCGGGGGTCTGCCACTCGCCAAGCGCGCCCCGGCCCGCCAGGCCTATCGGCTGGCAGAGCTCAGGCGCTGGCCTCAGCGGCTGGGCCTGCCGCTCAACGTGGAGCCGAAGCACTTCCCCACCGACGACCGCCCCGCGGCGCGGCTGGCGCTGGCGGCCAAGGCCCACGGGCACGATATCGCCGAGCTATCGCTTTCGCTGATGCGGGCCTGCTGGGTCGAGGAGCGAGACATCGCCGAGGCCAGCACCCTGCGCGAGATCGCCGACGCCGTGGGGCTGGATGGCCGGGCCCTGCTTGCCGAGTCCGAGGGACCGGAAGCACAGGCCCGCCTCGACGAGACGTGTCGGGTCGCGCTGGTGGAAGGCTGCTTCGGTGCCCCCTGGTACAGCGTCGACGGCGAGCCCTTCTGGGGCCAGGACCGCCTCGAACTGGTCGAGGCGGCCCTGGCTCGCTGACCCGGTGACTCAGCGGGCCGCCGTCGCCTCGGCCCGGCGCGCCCGCAGCAGGTTGATCACCCCGCCCACCGCCAGCAGCTCCCGCTGGCGGTGGCTCATGCCGTGATGCAGGTAGAAATGGCCCTTACCCACCACCTCGGCAGAGAGGTCTGGCCCGGCAGCCAGCTGGGCGTGCAGGTCGCGGATCACCAGGCTGTCGCCCTGCTCCAGACGGCCGGCGTCCATCGGGTTGACGAAGGTGAGCGGCAGGGCGCCGAAGCACACCAGATTCTGCCAGTGGATGCGCGCGAAGCTCCTGGCCAGCACTGCCTGCAGGCCAAGATAGCGAGGCACCAGGGCGGCATTCTCTCGGCTCGACCCCTGACCGTAGTTGTGACCGCCGACGATGGCGTGCCCGCCCAGTTTGCGGCTCGCTTCGGCGCGGCGGGCATAATCGGGATCGATCGATTCGAAGGTGAAGGGTGCCGAAGCGTAGACGCTGCTCCAGTAGGGCATCACCCGCTGCCCGGCCGGCATGATGTCGTCGGTGGAGACATTGTCGCCAGTGACCAGCAACACTGGCACCTCCAGGATATCGGGGAGCGCGAAGAGCTCCGGCAGCGCCGGGGTGTTGTCGGTCTTCTGCAGCGGCTTCAGGCGCGCCTCGGCCGGCGGCAGCGGCGCCGTGAAGAGATCGCGGTTGACCACCATTTTCTCGGGCTCGGTGATGCGTGGACAGACCATGTCGAGGGTCCGGGGATCGGTGATCACTCCCATAAGCGCCGAGGCGGCGGCGGTCTCGGGGCTGCACAGGAAGACGCTGTCCTCGCGGGTGCCGGAGCGGTACGGGAAGTTGCGCGGCACGGTACGCAGGCTGTTCAGACCCGCCGCCGGCGCCTGGCCCATGCCGATGCAGCCATTGCAGCCAGTCTGGTGGAGCCGCGCCCCGCTGCTCACCAGGTCGGCGAGGTAGCCATCGCGGATCAGGGTGGCCAGCACCTGGCGCGACGAAGGGTTGATGTCCAGCGAGACCCCTTCGGCGACGCTGCGCCCGCGCACCATTTCCGCCACCACCGCGAAGTCCCGGTAGCCCGGGTTGCCCGAGGAACCCACGTAGGCCTGGTGCAGCGGCTCGCCGGCCACCTCGCGAACCGGCACCACCCTGTCGGGGCTCGAGGGCAGCGCGATCAGCGGCTCGAGGCTCGACAGGTCCAGGGTCTCCTCCCGGCCGTAGGTACAGCCCGGCTCTGCGGAAAGCGGCTTCCAGTCGGCCTCGCGGCCGCGAGCCGCCAGGAAGCGGCGGGGCTCGTCGTCGCTGGGAAAAACCGTGGCGGTGGCCCCCATCTCGGTGCCCATGTTGGCCAGCACATGGCGGTCCATGGCGGAGAGATGCTCGAGCCCCGGGCCGTGGTACTCGATGATGGTGTCCTTGCCGCCGGCCACGCCGTGACGGCGCAGCAGCTCGAGTACCGCATCCTTGGCCGAGACCCAGTCGGGCAGGCGGCCCTCCAGGCGGATGCCCCAGACCTCCGGCATGGTGAGGTAGAGCGGCTCACCGGCCATGGCCATGGCCACCTCGATGCCGCCGGCGCCGATCGCCAGCATGCCCAGCGAGCCGGCGGAGGTCGTGTGACTGTCGCAGCCGACAATAGACTGGCCAGGGAGACCAAAGTGCTCCATGTGCACCGGGTGGCTGATGCCGTTGCCGGGCCCGGAGTACCAGATCCCGAAACGCTCACAGGCGCTCTTGAGGAACAGATAAGTCTCGGCATTGAGATGGTCGGCCTGTACCAGGCCGTGATCGATGTACTGAACGCTGGGCTCGGTGTGCACCCGGTCGAGGCCCATGGCCTCGAGTTCGAGCATCACCAGAGTGCCCAGAACATCCTGCAGCAGGGCCTGGTCCATGCGCAGAGCGATCTCGCTGCCGGGGGTCATTTCCCCGGCCACCAGATGATCGCGGATCAGTTGCTGGGCCAGGTTGAGGGGCGTTCGGGAATCACGAGAGATCATGGAGTGGTCCTGAGACTGTTGTTGTAGGGACTCGTTAGCAGGGGACTCGCGACAGGGAGCGTCAGGCGCGGTGCAGTCGACGACGCAACGCCGGTTCGCCGACCTCCTCGTCGCAGGCTGCCGGGCGCAACTGGGCAGCCCTGGCCGCCAGGATATGCGTGCGCATCACCGAGGCGGCCCATTCGCCATCGCCCAGCGACAGGGCCCGGATAAGCTCGCTATGGTGCTGCATGCTGCCGTGCAGCTCACTTCGCGTGTAGCGGTGGAAGCTTCGCCGCGACACGGGAATCTGCACGATGGTCTCAAGCAGCCGCTGCAGCCGGGGGCTATCGGCCGCTGCCACCAGCTCGGCGTGAAAGCGGTTGTTCAACTCGGCAATCTCGTCCACAGAAGCGTCATCACCGCTCTCGCAGAGCACCTCCATCTGCTCCGCCAGGTCGTCGAGGGCAGCCAGTTGCTCGGCGTTGATTCGCGGCGCGGCCCGCCTCACTACCTGAGGCTCAAGCAGCACCCGCAGCTCGAACACCTCTTCGACGTCGCGTTGGGTCCAGGCCACGACCCTCGCCCCATGGTGGGGAATCGCTTCTACCCAGCCATCCGAGACGAGACGACGCAGTGCCTCGCGGATTGGCGTGCGGCTAAGCGCGAGCTCCTGGCCAATGATGGCCTCCCGCACGTAGCTGCCAGCCGGGTACTGCCCATCGAGGATGCGTTTCTTGATGATCTGGTAGACGCGATCGGCGGCGGTCATGGCGGACTCTCTTCAACCAAGGTAGAAGGCAATATTGTGTACGATTCATTGCATAAGTGCCCAATATAGGCCTACATTTGGCGAAAATCGAGAATCATTGCATACAACTTTATACCCGATCGCTCGGAAGGAGAGGCCAGATGAGCCAAACACAGGACGGCCTGGCCGAGGTGAGAGCGCTGACCTTCGACGTCTTCGGCACCGTGGTCGACTGGCGCAGCAGCGTGATCCGCGAGGGCGAGACCCTGGGCCAGACCCGCGGCCTCAGCGTCGACTGGGCCGCCTTCGCCGACGCCTGGCGCGGTGGCTATGCGCCGGCCATGAACCGGGTGCGCCGGGGAGAGCTGCCCTGGACGCGGCTCGACGACCTGCACCGCATAACCCTGGACCGACTGCTTGATGAATTCGGCATCGGCGAGGCCCTGAGCGAGGAGGACCGGCAGCATCTCAATCATGCCTGGCACCGCCTCGACCCCTGGCCGGACAGCGTGCCGGGGCTCCAGCGCCTGAAGTCGCACTTCATTCTCGCCACTCTCTCCAACGGCAACGTCTCGCTGCTGGTCAACATGGCCAAGCATGCGCTGCTGCCCTGGGACTGCGTGATCTCGGCGGAGCTGGCGGGGCATTACAAGCGCGACCCGGAGGTCTACCACAAGGCCTGCGATCTGCTCGACCTGGCCCCCCATCAGGTGATGATGGTGGCGGCCCACCAGGACGACCTTCAGGCGGCTCACCGCGAGGGGCTGCGCACCGCCTTCGTCAAGCGACCGCTGGAGCATGGCCCCGATGCGATCCCCGACCTCACGGTGGACCCGGTCTTCGACCTGGTGGCCGATGACTTTCACGACCTGGCCAACCAGCTACTAGACCCCTGACCCGAGAGCGCCTCCATGAGACTCGATCCCACCTCGCTCAGGTTGTTCGTCCGGGTCGCCGAGACCGGCACCGCCGAGGCGGAGTTCATCTACCACCCGCTGCTCGGCAACGGCACGGTGCTGGAGATCGCCATGGCGATGGGCTCGGGGGTGCTCGGCATCATCGCCCTGATCGGTGCCCTATTCGACTGGCAGTCCCTGAAACACCGCCAGGCCGCGGGGACACCGGCGCGCCCCACCCCTGACAAGGAGCCCGCACGATGAGGATCGTGATTCCCGACGACTACCAGAACTGCGTGCGTCACCTGGACACCTTCGCCCAACTGGAGGGCCACGACGTCACGGTGTTCAACGACACCGTCACCGACCTGGACACCCTGGTGGAGCGCTTCCAGGACGCCGAGGCCCTGGTGCTGATCCGCGAACGTACGCCGATCACCGCCGAGCTGCTCGAGCGACTGCCCAACCTCCGGGCGATCAGCCAGACCGGCGGCGGCGCGGCCCATGTGAACATGGACGCCTGCCGCGAGCGTGGCGTCACGGTAATGGCCGGCACCGGCTCGCCCCATGCCGCCGCCGAGCTCACCTGGGCCCTGGTGATGGCCGCCATGCGCCACATCCCCGAGGAGGTCGCCAACCTCAGGGCGGGGCGCTGGCAGCGCACCCTGGGTACCGGCCTCAAGGGCCGCACCCTGGGCATCTTCGGCTACGGCAAGATCGGCCAGCTGATGGCCCGCTACGGCCAGGCCTTCGAGATGAACCTGCTGGTTTGGGGCCGCGAGGGTACCCGGAGCCGCGCCGCCGAGGCGGGCCTCGAGGTGGCCGGAAGCCAGGCAGAGTTCTTCGAGCGCAGCGACGTGCTGAGCCTGCACCTGCGGCTCAACGAGGGCACCCAGGGCATCGTCACCGCCGACGACCTGGCCCGCATGAAGCCCTCCGCCCTGCTGGTCAACACCAGCCGGGCGCCGCTGATCGCCCCCGGCGCCCTGGAGGCCGCCCTGCGCGCCGGACGCCCGGGCATGGCCGCGGCGGACGTCTTCGAGTCGGAGCCGGTGGTCCAGCACCCGCTGCTGGAGCTGTCCAACTTCCTCGGCACGCCCCACCTGGGCTACGTGGAGAAGGACAGCTACGAGCTCTACTTCGGCGACGCCTTCGCCAATCTGCTGGCCTTCGCCGCCGGCGAGCCCGTCAAGAACCTGGCCCAGTAGCCGCCAACAAGAGTGGCCGCCCCCAGACAAGGAGCCCCGACCATGAGCGACCGACAGGATGATCTCGACCCCAGGGGACTCGCCACCCGGCGCGAGGTGCTCGGCGACACCTACGTGGACGCCGCCCTCTCCCAGGTAGACGACTTCAGCTGGCCGATGCAGGAGCTGGTGACCCGCAACTGCTGGAACGACATCTGGAACCGCCCGGGCCTGGCGCGTCCTACCCGCAGCCTGATCAACATCGGCATGCTGGTGGCGCTGAACCGCCCCCACGAGCTCAAGGTGCACCTGCGCGGCGCGCTGAACAACGGCTGCAGCGAGGAGGAGATCCGCGAGGTGCTGCTGCAGTGCGTGCCCTACTGCGGTTTCCCGGCGGCCATCGACGGGATGAGGGTGGCCCGCGAGGTGATCGCCGCCTGGCAGGAGGAGCAGTCCGGCTGAGCCCGGCGGCCCTTATCGGCCGCCGCGCTGCTGTGCGCTCATGGCGCTGCCCGAGGCCGGGCGCTCCACCTCGAAGAGGTCGGTGCAGCGGGCATAGTCATTGCCGGCCATGCGCCCGATGGGTTTGAGCTCATCGAGACTCACATGACGGCCGTCCCACAGGGCGTCATCGATATAAATCGACACCACCTCGGCCAGCACCAGGTTGCCGGCCCGCGGCTGGTCACCGAAGCGGATGATCTCGCGCAGCCGGCAGCCGAAGGCTACCGGGGCGCCGGCTACCCGAGGCACCGAGACCCCGGCCATGGCGACCTTCTCCAGCCCCACATGCAGGAACTCGTCCTCGCCGTGGGCCAGCCCCGCGCTGGTGGCATTCATCTCCGATACCAGCCCCTCGCCGCTGATGTGCACCACGCATTCGGGCACCTCGCCCAGATTGCGGATGGTGTCCTTGGCGTTGCCGTCGCCGTCGAGAAGCGGTGAGAAGCCCAGCACCGGCGGATTGACGCTCACCACGTTGAAGAACGAGAAAGGCGCCAGATTGGCATTTCCTCGACTGTCCAGGGTCGAGACCCAGGCAATGGGCCGCGGGCAGATGCTCCCCGATAGCAGGCGGTAGATCTTCCCCGGGCTCAGCCCGTGTTCTTCCAGTAAATAGTCGCTCATGGATAGGACTCCGTCGGGATCGTGCCCCTGATGGTAGCCCATCTCATCCCGCCCCGTAGCACCATGAAAAGATGTTTATTTCCGAATATGAGCAACAGACTGGTCAGCCTTGCCGGCGCGCCATTTTCTTATACTATAGTAATACGAACAGGTAAGAAAACGATTGTCGCTGCGCGGAAAACGCGTCTCATTGGCGGTTTGACGACCAGGACCAGTAGAAAAGCATCTATCAACGAATCGCTGCGACACGATGACGCGGCGAAAAACAGTCAAAACCCTGATGAGGCTGATCCTGGCATGATCGAAGAAAAAAGCGCATTTTTTCGGCATCTTATGGAGAGATTCTGTGACCAAAAGCCGTGATGCGCCAGGCAGGCCACCCTCAAAAATTCCCTTGTTTTTGTACAATACCTATACTAGATTAACTTCGTTACTCAAATATTATATTTGGATAACTTTTCCGTCTGCTCGATAAACAACGACTCACGCTGCTGGAGATGTTCATGGAAATCGAAGCTCTATCAATAGGGCAGTACTCATTTGTCCAGAACGCCTACTCGTTCGGCTTTGCCGTGATGGCAGCTGCAACGCTGTTTTTCTGGCTAATGAAATCCGAAATTGCCCCTGCATATCGCCTTGCCGTCACGATAACTGGCCTGGTAACAGCAGTGGCTGCTTATCATTACTTCCAGATCATGACGTCCTGGGGAGCTGCCGCTGATATCACCTCGGGCGAAGTTCTCTCAACGGGCCAACCTTTCAACCAGGCCTATCGCTACGTTGACTGGCTGCTGACCGTACCGCTGCTACTCATTGAGCTGATTCTTGTCATGCGTCTTTCGCAGCAGGAAACCATCAAGAAATCGACCATTCTCGGCGGCGCGGCAGCATTGATGATCATCCTGGGCTATCCGGGCGAGGTCTCCGAAACGGGCGGCCTGCGGTTCGTTTTCTGGGTTCTCTCGATGATTCCGTTCGTCTTCATCGTTCACCAGCTGGTGGTGGGACTCAAGGGGTCCATTGATTCACAGCCGGAAAGCGTGAAGAAGCTGATTAACATCTCCGTCTACCTGGTCATCGGCTCATGGCTCTTCTACCCGATCGTCTACCTGTTCCCGCTGGTAGGTCTGACGGGCGGTGCCGCCATTACTGCCCTTGAGGTTGGCTACACCGTGGCTGATATCGTGGCAAAAGCCGTCTTTGGGGTCTTCATCTTCATGATTGCTGTGCGCAAGTCGAAGCTGGAAGGCGAGACGAAGCCGGTCAGTGACCAGTCCTGAATCTGCCGGTGATGTAACGCAGCTTGACGTGGTATAGACAGCCATAACCTTGCAGGTTTAGTGATTGGCTCGATGCTCAAGCTGGATGTTCGGGGCTCAGTGACCACAACAGGTTGCGAGCCCCTATATCCTTACACTGGTAGAAAGGACGTTGGCATGGCTCCTGCGATATCAAACCGTTACGCTGCCAATTTCCACCTTTCTCATGACAATGAGACGTCTGGATCGTCGCCAGGCCACGATTCAGAGCCGCTGGAACACTTGGAAGCAACAAGGCAACAAGTCGATGAAGAGCTGATTCTGGTCAAGGGTTTGATGCGAGAAAGCCTGGGTGCTCCCGACGCATGGCCAGCGGTCGCCGCAAGTCTCTATCATCTCGACACCGGTGGCAGCTATTTACGTGCACGCTTCGCGTTGATGAGCGGAATCGCTTATGGCGCAAGTCTCGCCCATCGAACGGCGGCAGCGGCAGCAACGGAGCTGGTTCATAACGCCTCTCTGGTCCACGATGACATATGCGATGCAGACACAAGTCGCCGGGGGCAACCCTGCGTCTGGCAAAGAGACAACCCTGCCGTGGCCCTATGTAGCGGCGACCTACTGCTCACAGCGGCATTCCGCGTCGCGCTGAGAAGCGACTGCGCCGATCATTGCATGTCGCTGGTGACGCTTCTGACGGATCGGGTCAGCCAGGTTGTGGCCGGACAAAGCATTGAAGTCGCCGACCCTTGTTCAGAAGAACGCGTAAATCTCAATGATTACCTGGAGGCGACGTTAGCCAAGACATCGCCCCTGATCGCTCTGCCTCTCGAGGCTGGCGCCACGGGCGGAAAGCTCTCTGCTGCTCAGCATGCGCTCTTACTGCGGTTTGCCAATGCCGTGGGGCTTTCTTACCAGATCATCGACGATCTGGACGATGTCGATATGAACGCCGACTCGTTACACCACTACGACACGAGAACACACCACCGCTATCATGCCTGGGCCTGGCACTGGTCACGGCGGAAGGAGCGCACCGGTTTCGCCTTGCGAGATACCATGCAACGGGCTCTTAACCATGCTGATGCTGCTCTGGCAAGAGCAGAAAGACTGAAAGCAGAATTTCCAGCGCTTCTTGCCCACGCGCTCGACGACATCATCGACAGTTTGCGCCAGCGCTTGATGGTTCATCAGGCGACAATACGTAGACTGCCCCGCGACCTACACCAAGGCGCCATTTCATGAACAGACCCGCAGACGCTACCACCCTTGTCGAAGGCAGTGCGGAACATCATCTGCCGGGGGAATATGATTCGACAAAAGGAAAGGCCATCGTCATAGGGTCCGGGTTTGGCGGCCTTGCAGTGGCCATCCGCTTGTTGGCGGAGGGTTGGGCGGTCGAGCTGCTTGAGCGCCATAAGGACCTGGGCGGGCGCGCCCGAGTCTTCCATCTTGACGGTGTCGCTTTTGATGCAGGCCCTACCGTCATCACGGCGCCTTTCCTCTTTGAGGATCTGTTCAGGTTGCTTGGCGAGCGTTTCGATGAGCATGTCACGTTGCTTCCGGTGGAGCCTTTCTATCGAATGGAGTACGCCGACGGCAGTCATTTCAATTACAGCGCCAGCATCGAAGAAACCGTGGCAGAAATCGATCGACTGTCACCCGGAGAAGGTGACGAGTACCACAGGTTCCTGGCAGCCACGGAGGCGATGTATCAGCGTGGTTTTGTTGACCTGGCAGACCAGCCGTTCACGCGGGTCATGGACATGTTGCGAGTGCTTCCCGACCTGGTTCGTCTGCGGGCGGACATCAGCCTTCACGGATTCGTATCTCGCTTCTTCAAGGATGAGCGTCTGCAGCGCGCCTTTTCCGTTCCGTCGCTGCTGGTCGGGGGGCACCCTTTCAAGACATCGTCACTCTACGGACTCATTCATGCCCTGGAGCGGCGTGGCGGCGTGTGGTATCCCAAGGGTGGGACCGGCGCTCTTGTCACCTCACTGGCCGAACTCTTCCAGCGCCATGGTGGCGTGATAAGGACTCAACAGCACGTCAGTGCACTTACGGTTGAGGGCAAGCAGGTCACTGGTGTCGAGACCGCCGATGGCACTCACCGGTCGGCAGACATCGTGGTGAGTAACGCTGACCCCCTCCACGTTTATGAGCACTGGCTACCCATGGGACCCTGGGGACGCAGCCTGAATGCATGGCGTCGTCGTATGAAGCAATCGATGGGGCTGATGGTCGTCTATTTCACCACCCGACGCACCTACAGTGAACTGGAACACCATACGATCGTGTTCGGGGATACCTTTCGCGAGATTCTGGATGCCATTTTCGACAAGCATGAACTGGTCAATGATCTCAGCCTCTATCTCCACCGGCCCGGAGCGACCGACCCCGATATGGCCCCCGAGCAAGGCGATGCCTTCTACGTGTTGGCCCCCGTCCCCAACCTCAAGGGAGGGCATAATTGGGACACGCTGGAACCCCAGCTGACCCAGCAGATATTGAAGATGCTGGCAGAGCGGGTGATGCCCGACCTGTTCGAACAGCTGGGCGAGACGCATGCGGTTTCCCCTCGATACTTCCACCAGGAGCTCTCGAGTCCGTTCGGCAGTGGCTTTTCCATTGCCCCCACGCTGACGCAATCCGCCGGGTTGCGCTTCCACAATCAGTCACCTCATTTCAGCAATCTCTACTTTGTCGGCGCGGGAACACACCCGGGGGCCGGCGTACCCGGCGTGGTGAGCTCCGCCGCCGTCGTGGATCGGCTGGTGAAACAGAACCCGATAGCCCGGCCGCAGCAGACAGCCGATAAGTCGTTGGCATCATGACGACAGACGCCCACGCGCAGGCAACGCTGCGAAAACACAGCAAGAGTTTTTACTGGGCCGGCAGGTTCCTTTCCCGTGAGGAGCTGGACAAGGGCGCCCGCCTTTACCGTATCTGCCGCCAGGTTGACGACTGGGCCGACGACGCTCACTCCCGCGAGGAAATCCGACAGGCGCATCGCCGATTGGTCGCCCTGCACGACAGCCTGTCGGGCAGTCACGGCGATACAGCCCTGTCGTCGCTATCGGTTGACGAGGCCCGCCACGTTGTCGACCTGCAGGCGCACATCAGGGATCTCTTCGGCCATGACTCCGTCTCGATCCAGGCAATGCGCGACCTGCTGCTCACCATGATGGGTGATCTTTCGCTCGTCAGGATCGACGATGACGCGGAACTGCTGAGCTACGCCTACGGTGCGGCTGGCACCGTAGGCGTCATGATGTGTCACTGCCTCGAGGCGCGAGAGATTGACGCCGCCCGTGCCTTTGCCATCGACATGGGCATGGCCATGCAGATGACGAATATCGCGCGCGATGTCCTGGAAGATGCCCAGCGCGACAGAATCTATCTGCCACGCACCTGGATGACTCGGGAAGTCAGCGCCGAAGCCATTTGCCGGGGTGACACCGGCGCCCGGCACACCGCATGGATGGCAGTGAAAAAACTGGTGGCGCGGGCAGAGCACTACTACGCCAGCGGTTGGGAAGGCCTGGCCTACCTACCGCCGCGTCCGCGCCTCGCCATCGCCGTGGCCGGTCGCGTGTATCGCGATATCGGTCGCCGCATTCTGAGAATGGAAGAGGATCGATACTGGGCGAGCCGAGTAACGGTGCCGAAGATGGGAAAGGCCCATCAGAGCCTGCTTGCCCTGGCACAAGTGCCCTGGCGGGAAACCTCCCCGAGCCACGACAGTCGGCTTCACGAGCCCCTGCACAGGCGGCTTGCGCCTTTCTACTCCTCGAGAGACGCGCCACCATGACGCGGATGCCGGATACCGATGTCGCCATCATCGGGGCCGGACTGGCGGGCCTCAGCATCGCCACCTGGCTGGCCGAAAGCGGCGACGGGGCAACGCTGCCGCGGGTGACCCTGATCGAGCCTCGCCTGGAAGACGCCAATGACCATACCTGGTGCTTCTGGGATCAGCAGCCTCACCCATTCCGGGAAGCCATCTGTCACCGGTGGCCGCGTTGGCGCCTGCACCATAAAGGCCAGGTGGTGGAGCGCGAGGATCAAGAGGCGTGCTACGCCATGATCTCCGAGGATGCGCTAAGCACGACGGCCTCCCGCAAACTGCAAGACGTCAACGAATTCGACGTCAAGCGTGGCACTTATGTCCGGTCGATTTCACCCGGCCGAGACTTTCTGGACGTGAACACGACGCTGGGCACATTGGAAGCCCGGTTGGTCATCGATACACGCCCCCCTTCCCTGTCATCGCTGTCTCGACAGCAGGGGATGTGGCAGGTCTTTCATGGCCTGGAACTGGAGGTCCCGGGCCATGGCTTCGATGTCACGACGGCCACCTTGATGGACTTCCAGCCCTCGACCGACAGCATCGACTTCATCTATCTGCTGCCCCTCTCATCCACTCGGCTACTGGTGGAATGGACATGCTTTCACGTCGACCGCGGGGCACCGACGTGCAGAGACCTGCTGACACCGGAAGGCCTGCCCAACCGGCTTGCGCATTGGCTACACCAGCGTCTGACAGGCTGGACGGTGATCCGACACGAAACAGGGTGTCTGCCCATGATGCCGGTCCGCCCCCCCACTCTGGACAGCCGCTACCTGGCAGCCGGGGTGCGAGGAGGATGGATGCGGCCATCGACGGGCTACTCCTTCGAGACCTGCCAGCGGGGCGCTAGAGCGGTATCGGGACAGCTGCTTCAGGCTGCCGCCACCGGTCGTTGGCAGCTGTCGGCACCCCGCTTGCGCGGACCCGTACTGCACTGGATGGACAAGGTGTTTCTGCATGCGCTGCGCAGGCAACCCGAGCGAGCCCCAGAGTGGTTCATGCAGATGTTTGCTTCCACCCAGGCGGCACAGCAGCGACGCTTTCTGGGTGATACGCCGGGCTGGCTCGACATGCTGGCCATGATGCGAGCCTTGCCGTCCGCGCCCTTCCTCAAGGCCGCCCTGGCCATGGCGATATTGCCGACCGGGCGCTGACGTCAGATAACCGTTCGACTCACCGGAGGTTGCCATGCCAGCCGACACGCCATTCTCCCTGCCCGGCTGGGCAGTCCACAGCGGCAAGCGCCATCGCCATGGGATCATCGTGGCGGCCATCTTGCTGGCAGTGATGGCGGCGTGGCTGCCGGAGATGACCCTGGGCCAGCAGTTCTGGATCGCACTGCTGCCCGTGATGGCCTTCGGCATGTCCCACGGGGGAGCCGATCCGATCATCATGGCCGACCTCAAGCGGACGCTGGGCCGGGGCAATGTACTGTGGCTGGGAAGCTATTGTCTCCTCATGCTGCTGGCCGTCGCCTTTATCTGGTGGCAGCCCGAGCTGGCACTGGCGGGATTCCTGCTGATGTCGGTGGCGCACTTCGCCACGACGGATATCCCGTTCCTTCCGCCGGGAGCGCCACGCCTGGCCGCCTGGTTGAGCGGCAGCCTGCCAATCGTGGGTCCCATGGCGGGCCATGCCGAGCAGGTGGCGGTGATGTTTGCCTGGTTGCTGCAGTACGACCCCGGCGCGCTGGTGACGGTCGTCCAGGTGACCGGATACGCGCTGATGGCCGTATGGATCGTGCTGTTTGCCGTGGCAGTCGTCACCACCCGGAAACGCGGCCGGCTAGCCGTGCTGATGGAGTTGAGCACGCTGGCTGCCGTATCGGTGCTGCTTCCACCGCTCCTGGCGTTCGCGTTCTATTTCTGCGCCATCCACAGCATCCGGCATTTCATCATGCTGATGACCTCGCTGCGGGCCAGGCAGGTAGATGTCGATATCAAGAAACTGGCGAGACTCGCGACACCCGCAACGCTCGGGGCGATAGCGCTGAGCCTCGGCGCCTGGTGGTTTCTGCTGGAGATGCAGCCAGACCGGGAAATGGCCTGGTTGTCAGAAGGGGTAAGGGTCATGTTCTGGGGGCTGGCCGTCCTCACCGTTCCGCATGCCTTGCTGGTGGCACTGTGGTCGCCCCCTGTCACCTCGCACAGCCCCTCGCAAAGCCTTTCGCAAAACCCCTCGCAAAGCCCTTCGCATAGCCCTTCGCATAGCCCCTAGCCACCGGACATCCATCGACCCGCTGACATGACGAGGGGGTGGCCCATCTCACCCCCCGCTGTGGCAACATAAGGGGTCTGTTGTTTCCGGCACCCAGCGAAGGAACCGCGCCATGCCCCTCACCGCTCTCCAGGGCCCTGAACTCGAACCCGGCTTTATGGTGATCCACGGCAACCGCCTGGAGGCCCTGCGCGGCCTGGCGGTGGCGTGGATGCGCCGCCACCCGCTGGGGCCGCTGGAGAACGAGACGATCCTGGTGCAGAGCAACGGCATCAGCCAGTGGCTCAAGCTGGCCCTGGCTGAGGACGAGGTCAACGGCGGTGCCGGCATCGCCGCCGCCTTGGACGTGACCCTGCCGGCGCGCTTCCTGTGGCAGGCCTACCGGGCCGCGCTCGGTGAGAGTGAGGTACCGCCGGTCTCCCCCTTCGACAAGCCGCGGCTGCAGTGGCGGCTGATGCGCCTGCTGCCCGCCCTGCTGGACTCCCCCGTCTTCGCCCCCCTGGCGCGCTTCCTGGCCCAGGACGACGACCTGCGCAAGCGCCACCAGCTGGCCGAGCGCCTGGCCGACCTCTTCGACCAGTACCAGGTCTACCGGGCCGACTGGCTGACCGCCTGGGCGGCGGGCGACGACGTGATCATCACCGCCCGGGGCGAGAAGCGCCCCCTGGACGAGGCGCAGCGCTGGCAGGCCGAGCTGTGGCGGGCACTGCGTGATGACATTTCACACACCCAGGGAGAAGCGGGCATCTCCTCCAGCCGCGCGACGGTGCATGCCCGCTTCCTCGAGGCGTGCCAGAGGCTCGACTCAGCCAGCCCTCCACCGGGGCTACCGCGCCGGGTCATCGTCTTCGGCATCTCCTCGCTGCCCGCTCAGACCCTGGAGGCGCTCGCCGCAATGGCGCGGGTCAGCCAGGTGCTGCTCTGCGTGCACAACCCCTGCCGCCACTACTGGGCCGACATCATCGAGCACAAGGACCTTTTGAGAGCGGCGGGACGCCGCCAGCAGCGCCGCCCCGGCATGCCGGCAGAGCTCGCCGAGACCGAGCTGCACCTGCACGCCCAGCCGCTGCTCGCCGCCTGGGGCAAGCAGGGCCGCGACTACCTGCGCCTGCTGGACGAGTTCGACGAGCAGCAGGCCTACCGCGGCCTCTTCGAGGGCGAGGCCCTGCGCATCGACCTCTTCGATTCGCCGCTGGGTGAGGCACCAGAAAAGGCCGAGCCCAGCCTGCTGCGCCAGCTGCAGGACGACATCCTCGAGCTGCGCCCGCTGGCAGAGACCCGCGAGACCTGGCCCGCCGTGGACCCGGCCCGCGACCATTCGCTGCGCTTCCAGGTCGCCCACAGCGCCCTGCGCGAGGTGGAGATCCTCCACGACCAGCTGCTCGCCGCCTTCAGCGAGGATCCTACTCTCAAGCCCCGCGACATCCTGGTGATGGTGCCGGATGTCGATCAGTACGCCGCCGCGGTGCAGGCGGTGTTAGGCCGGCTGGACCCCGACGACCCGCGCCATATCCCCTTCACCCTCTCCGACCAGGCCAGCCGTCACCGCCTGCCGCTGCTGATCGCCCTCGAACAGCTGCTGCGCCTGCCGGAGCTGCGCCTCTCGGTGAGCGACCTGCTCGACCTCCTGGAGGTGCCGGCCATCCGCGCGCGCTTCGCCATCCCCGAGAGCGGCCTGCCCACCCTGCGCCGCTGGATCGAGGGCGCCGGTATCCGCTGGGGGCTCGACGCCCGCCAGCGCCAGAGCCTCGACCTGCCGGAAGGCCTCACCGCCAACACCTGGGCCTTCGGCCTGCGCCGGCTGCTGCTGGGCTATGCGGTGGGCAACGCCGCCGACGGGCCCTGGCAGGGGGTGGAACCCTTTGATGACATCGGCGGTCTCGAAGCCGCGCTGGCCGGCCCGCTGGTCACGTTGATCGACACCCTGAAAGCCCAATGGCGCACGCTTGCCGACCCCTGTGATGTGACCACCTGGGGCGAGCGGCTTCGCGGCCTGCTGGAGGCCTGCTTTCTGGCGGATTCCGACCAGGACCTGATGGCGCTGACACGCCTGGAACAGGCGCTGGACGCCTGGCAGGAGAGCGCCGAGGAGGCCGAGCTCAGCGAGCCTCTGCCGCTCTCGGTGGTGCGCGAGCACTGGCTCGCCCAGGTGGACGAGGCGAGCCTCTCCCAGCGTTTCCTGGCCGGGGCGGTGAACATCGCCACCCTGATGCCGATGCGCGCCATCCCCTTCCGCCACGTCTGCCTGCTGGGCATGAACGATGCCGACTACCCGCGCACCCAGCGCCCGCTGGACATCGACCTGATGGCCCAGGACTACCGCCCCGGCGACCGCTCGCGCCGCGAGGACGACCGCTATCTCTTCCTGGAGGCGCTGCTCTCAGCGCGCGACCGGCTGAGCATCAGCTGGGTGGGTCGCAGCATCATCGACAACAGCGAGCAGCCGCCCTCTGTGCTGCTCGGCCAGCTGCGCGACCACCTCGCCCGCGGTTGGACGCTGGCGGATGTCGAGGTCAATAACGACAACGAGCAGGACGCAGGCAAGGCGCTGCTTGCCGCCCTGACCACCGAGCATCCGCTGCAGCCCTTCAGCATCGAGTATTTCCGGAAAGGCTCTTCATTGGCCACCTTCGCCCACGAGTGGCGAGAGCTGCACCGCCCCGACGCAGAGCCAGCGCCGGCCGCGGAACCGGCGCTGGCTCCCTTCCAGCAGGACAGCCCGCTGACCCTGATCCAGCTCGGCAACTTCCTCAAGGCACCGGTGCAGGCCTTCACCAACACTCGGCTCAAGGTCTTTCTCGAAACGGAAGCCATGGAGCGGCTCGACCACGAGCCCTTCGCCCTCGGCGGCCTCGACCACTGGCAGCTGCAGCACGCGCTGATCGAGGCGAGCCGCGAGGCGGTGGAGGCCGGCGAGCCCCATGAGCCCGCCATGCTGGTCGCCCTGGAGCGCCTCGAGCGCCAGGGGCGCCTGGCCATGGGAGGCTTCGCCGAGCGCATGCGCGACAGCCTCGTCGAGCCCATGGACTCCTTATTCGCCGATTACCGAAAGGTGCTCGATGAATGGCCCCACGCCATGGACGAGCCACTGGACGTATCGCTCGATCTTCGAGATGCCCTGGGCGATGGCCTCCAGTTGGAGGACTGGCTGGGCGAGCTGCGCGTCAATGACGCCACGGAGCGCTGCCGAGTGCTGCTCACCACCAGCAGCCTGATCAACAAGGGCAAGTACCACTGGAAGCACTGGCTCACCCCCTGGGTCGCCCACCTGGCCGGCCAGCTCGAGGGGCCCATGACCACACGGCTGCTCTCCCGGGCCGGTGGCGGCACCCTCACCCCGCTGCCCGCCGACGAGGCCCGCGACCACCTCGCCGTCATCGCCGCGGCCTGGCAGCGCGGCATGGCCACGCCGCTGCCGCTGGCCCGGGACACCGCCTTCGCCTGGCTGGAGAAGGGCGGCACGCCCCAGGCCATGGCCCGCTGCCTCGCCGGCGAGGCCACCGAAGAGGACGACAAGGCCTGGAAGGCCGCCAACACCGTTTTCTACGGCAGCGGCTTCAACAACGACCACGGCGAGCGCGGCCGCGACCCCTACCTGCTGCGCCAGTGGTCCGAGCTTGAGGCCATGCTTCGCTCAACGGAGAGCGGTGGCTTCGCCGAGCTGGCCGAACGGCTCTACGCCCCGCTATTACACGCGGTACGCAAGCCGAAGGAGAAGAGATGAGCGGCACTCCCCCGATCCTCGACCCGATCCGCCTGCCGCTTACAGGCAGCCGGCTGATCGAGGCCAGCGCCGGCACCGGCAAGACCTTCACCATCGCCCTGCTCTATGTGCGCCTGGTGCTGGGCCCGCGGGACGACACGGACGCCGAGAGCTTCCCCCGCGCCCTCACCCCGCCGGAGATCCTGGTGGTGACCTTCACCAACGCCGCCACCCGAGAGCTGCGCGACCGCATCCGCGCCCGGCTGGTAGAAGCCGCCGATGCCTTCCTAAGCCCTCATTGGGGTCAGACCCCAAAGTCCACTGAAGGGTCTGACCCCTTGCTGGCCCTGCGCGACAGCTACCCGGAGGAGCGTTGGTCGGCTTGCGCCCGCCGACTGCAGCTGGCCGCCGAGTGGATGGACGAGGCCGCGGTCTCCACCATCCACTCCTGGTGCCACCGCATGCTGCGCGAGCACGCCTTCGAGAGCGGCAGCCTCTTCTCCCTGGAGATGAACCTCGACCAGTCCGAGCTCGAGCTGGAGGTCGCCCGGGACTACTGGCGCAGCTTCTACTACGCCCTGGACGCCGAGGCCCTGGCGGTAGTTACCCGCTACTGGGAGACCCCGGACGCCCTGGCCGAAGACGTGCGCCGCCTGCAGGGCGACGCCGACCTGCTGCCCGACGCCCTGCCCCCCGCCGGCGCCCTGGCCGCCATGCAGGCCGAACGCACCCGCGTGCTGGCTTCGCTCAAGGCGCCCTGGCCCGCCTGGGTGGATGCGCTCTCGGAAGCGCTGGAGACCGGCGCCGCCGCCAAGGCCTTCGACCAGCGCAAGCTCAACAGCAAGAGTCGCGCGGACTGGCTGGCGAAGCTGCGCGACTGGGCCTTTGATCCCGAGCTCGCCACCCCGGCGCTGACCGACACCGCCTGGAAGCGCCTGACCCCGGAGGGCATCGCCGAGATCTGGAAGCAGGGCGAGCCCCTGGACCATCCCGCGCTGCACGCCCTGGCCGAGCTGCCGAGCCAACTCGAGGCCCTGCCCGACGCCCACGCCGACCTGCTGGCCCACGCCGTGCGCTGGATGAGTGAGCGGCGAGAGCGCATGCAGCAGCGCCGTGCCGAGCTGGGCCCCGACGACCTGCTCGAACGCCTCGATCGCGCCTTCGCCGGCCCCTCCGGCGAGGCGCTGGCGGCGCACGTGCGCCGTCAGTTCCCGGTGGCCCTGGTGGACGAGTTCCAGGATACCGACCCGGTGCAGTACCGGCTTTTCGACCATGTCTATCGGCTGGCCGAGGCCCCCGATCCCGACGCCCCCAGCGGCATTCTGCTGATCGGCGACCCCAAGCAGGCGATCTACGCCTTCCGCGGTGCGGATATCCACACCTACCTGCAGGCGCGGCGCGACACCGCCGGTCGTCACGTTACCCTGGGCACCAACTTCCGCTCGTCCACCGCCATGGTGGAGGCGGTCAACCGGGTGTTCCGCTTCGCCGAATCCCACCCCGCCGGCCGCGGCGCCTTCCTCTTCCGCTCGCCCCAGGGCGACAACCCGGTGCCTTTTTTACCCGTGGGGGCAAAGGGCAGAAAGGATTCCCTGACCCGCGACGGCGAGCCACTGCCCGCCATGACGCTCTGGCATTTAAAAAGCGGGCATTCAGCGAGCGGCCAGGCCGAGGGGCCAAGCGAAGAGCTCAGCAAGGGCGCCTATTTCAAGGAGATGGCCGCGCGCTGCGCCACCCGAATGGCCGAGCTGCTCTGCGAGGGCCAGCAGGGCCGCACCGGCTTCAGCGAAACCGACAAGCCCTTCCGCGCGCTCAAGCCCTCGGATCTCGCCGTGCTGGTCAACAACGCGGGCGAGGCCAGGGCGATCCGCGGCGCACTGCTCCAGCGCGGCATCCGCAGCGTCTATCTCTCCGACAAGGAGGGTGTCTTCGAGACCCCGGCGGCCCTGGAACTGGAGGTGTGGCTGGCCGCCTGCGCCGAGCCCGACAGCGAGCGTCGCCTGCATGCCGCCCTGGCCATGCCCAGCCTGGGCATGGTAAATCACGACCTCGATGCCCTGCAGCATGACGAGCTGGCCTGGGAAGAGCGGGTGCTGCAGTTCCGGGCCTATCACCGCCAGTGGCAGCGCCAGGGCGTGCTGCCCATGCTGCACCGGCTGCTGGCGGACTTCGCCGTCCCCACCCGGCTGCTGAAGAGCGCCAGCGGCGAGCGGCACCTGACCGACCTGCTGCACCTGGGCGAGCTGTTGCAGCAGGCCAGCGCCGAGCTCGACGGCGAGCACGCCCTGCTGCGCCACCTCAGCGAGGCTCGCACCCACCCGCCCCCGCAGGCCGACACCCACCGCCTGCGACTGGAGAGCGACGCCGACCTGGTGCAGGTCATCACCATTCACAAGTCCAAGGGGCTCGAGTACCCGCTGGTCTTCCTGCCCTTTATCTGCGCCTTCCGCGAGAAAAAGGCCGGCGACCTGCCGCTCACCTGGCACGACGACCAGGGCCGGCGCCACCTCTCCCTGGCGCCCGACGAGACGGTGCTGACCCGGGCCGACGACGAGCGGCTGGGAGAAGACCTGCGAAAGCTCTACGTGGCCCTGACCCGCGCCCGCCATGCCACCTGGCTGGGCATCGCCCCGCTCAAGGGGCTGGAGCGCAGCGCCATCGGCCAGGTGCTCACCGCCGGCGCGCCGCTCTCGCCAGACGGCCTGCTAGATGCCCTCTTCCCCCTCGCCCAGGGAGCGCCAGAGACGGAGCTGCACGTGGCGCCGGCGCCCGAACCCGGCGACCTCATGGTGCCCGTGGAGACGAACGGCGAGGCCCTGCGCGAAGCACTCACGCCGACCCGACGCGCCCGGGAGCACTGGTGGATTTCCAGCTACTCCGCGCTGCGCCGGGGCGGCGAAAGAATGGGCGGCGAAAGAATTGGCGGCGAGCGCATCGGCGGGGGAGAGGAAGCGCCCACTCTTCTGGAAGAACCCGAGACGGCTCTGGAAGCCACCGCCCGGGAGATGAGCGACGAGCCCCAGGACTCGACCCATTCGCCCACGACGGCAAGTCAGTCTTCGCTTCACGTGTTCCCGAGAGGGCCAGCAGCGGGCACCTTCCTGCACGGCCTGCTGGAGTGGGCCGGCCGGGAAGGCTTCGCCCGGCTGGCCGCGGAGCCCGAGCGCCTGGACGACACCCTGGCGCGGCGCGCCAACCTGCGCGGCTGGCGCGAGCGCATCCCGGCGCTGCAGGCCTGGCTGCGCGGGCTGCTGGCCTGCGAGCTGCCGGTGCCGAACGCCCCCGAGGGATCGGTTTCGCCACTGCGCCTGGAGCGGTTGGAGAGCGCTCACTATCAGGTGGAGCTGGAGTTCTGGTTCGCCGCCCACAGGGTCGATACCGCCCGTCTGGACGCCCTCGTGAGCGCTCACACACTGGGCGGTGCCGCCCGGCCGGCGCTGGAAAGCGACCGGCTCAACGGCATGCTCAAGGGCTTCATCGACATGGTGGTGGAGCACGAGGGGCGCTTCTACGTGCTGGACTGGAAGTCCAACCACCTGGGCCGCGACGACGAGGCCTACTCCGAGGCGGCCATGGCCGAGGCGGTGCGCGAGAAGCGCTACGACCTGCAGTACTGCCTCTACCTGCTGGCCCTGCACCGCCTGCTCCGCTCGCGGCTGCCGGACTACGACATCGACCGCCACCTGGGCGGGGCGCTCTATGTGTTCCTGCGCGGCCAGCACGCCCCCTCCCGCGGCGTGCACCGCGAGCGCCCATCCCGCGAGCTGATCGAGGCGCTGGACGCCCTGTTCCGCGCCCCCGAGACCGCCACCGCCGTGGAGGCACAGCCATGAGTGACCACTCACCCACCGCCGATGCCGCCACCGCCGATGCCCTGCGCAACCCGCAGGCGCTGTTCGCCCTGCTTGACCGCTGGGTAACCCGCGGCTGGTTGCGCGCCCTGGACCGCGCCTTCGCCGCCTTCCTCGCCCGCGAGGTGCCCGATGCCTCCGCCCCGCTGCTGCTGGCCGCGGCGCTGGCCAGCCACCAGCTCGGCCGCGGCCATGTCTGCCTGGACCTGGCACAGACCCTGGCCGAACCGGACCTGGCCCTCTCCCTGCCGCCGGAGGGCGACAGCCTGGAGGACCCGTCGCCCCGGCCCAGCCAGCTGCTCGGCGAGCTCACCCTCGCCGACTGGCAGGCCAGCCTCGACCACCCGCTGATCATCGGCCACGGCCCCGGCAACACCCCGCTGGTGCTCGACGGCACCCGGCTCTACCTGCGCCGCTACTGGCACCACGAGCGCTCCATCCAGTACCACATCGCCGCCAGGCTGGAAAAGGAAACTGTCGAGACGCTGGGGAAGGAAACCTGTGGGAGCGCAATTCATTGCCGGTTCGACGCCTCGACGAATGGCGCCGACAGGCGCCCGGCGGAGTCCACCCACACAGCCAGCACCGCCACCCTGGCCTCAGCTCTCGACGCACTCTTCCCTGCCAGCACCACCCTGGACTGGCAGAAGGCCGCCTGCGCCCTGGCCGCCCGCTCGCCCTTCGCCGTGATCACCGGCGGCCCCGGCACCGGCAAGACCACCACCGTGGTCAAGCTGCTCGCCCTGCTGCAGACCCTGGCCCTGGGCGAAGGCCGCCGCGCGCTGCGCATCCGCCTGGCCGCCCCCACCGGCAAGGCCGCCGCACGCCTCAACGAATCCATCGCCGGGCAGGTCAGTTCCCTGCAGCTGGAGGACCTGACCCATCTGCTGGATGCCCCCGAGGCAACGGAAGGCAGTGTCCCCCTGTGGGAGCGCAGTTCAGTGATGGTCCGACACTTCGGCGAAGGCGGTGTCGACACCCTTCGAAAAGCCATCCCCACCGAGGTCACCACCCTGCACCGCCTGCTGGGCTCGCGCCCCGATACCCGCCACTTCCGCCATAACGCCCGCAACCCCCTGCCGCTGGACGTGCTGGTGGTGGACGAGGCCTCCATGGTCGACGTGGAGATGATGGCCGCCCTGCTCGACGCCCTACCGCACCGGGCCCGCCTGGTGCTGCTGGGCGACAAGGACCAGCTCGCCTCGGTGGAAGCCGGCTCCGTGCTGGGCGACCTGTGCGCCCGGGCCGAAGGCGGCCACTACACGCCAGAAACCGCCGACTGGCTCGCCGAAGCCACCGGCCAGGCGCTGCCGCCCGAGATGCTCGACGCAGCAGGCGCCCCGCTGGACCAGGCCATCGCCATGCTGCGGGTCAGCCACCGCTTCGACGCCGAGAGCGGCATCGGCCAGCTGGCCAGCGCGGTGAACCATGAAGAACAAGCGTCAGGCCGCAACACCCCGATCAGGGGGAAGCGCGCCGCGATCCGCAGCGTTCTTGGCCACGGCTACGCCGACCTCTCCCATCTGAAGCTCGACACCGACGGCGACCGCAACCTGGAACGCCTGGTGGTTTCGGGCCACGCCGCGGGCTTCCCTGATCGAGGAAAGAGCGGAGGCGAGGGCCGCGTGGTGAACGGCCACGCCCTTCCGCCGCCGGTAGGCTATCGCCACTATCTCGAGATCATGAAGGCCGCCGCGCCCACCACTGGAGCAGACGGCGAGATCGACCGCGAGGCCCTGGACGACTGGGCCCGTGCGGTGCTGGCCGCCCACGGCCAGTTCCAGCTGCTCTGCGCTCTGCGCCGCGGCCCCTGGGGCGTGGAGGGGTTGAACGAGCGCATCCGCGCTGCGCTGGAGAAGGAAGAATTGATCGACACCGGCGACGGCCGCCGACTCTGCTATCCCGGCCGCCCGGTGCTGGTCACCCGCAACGACTACGGCCTGGGGCTGATGAACGGCGATATCGGCATCACCCTGGCGCTGCCGCAAGCTGGAGCGTCAGCCGAAGGCGCCAACCGCGCCCCGGCGCTGCGTGTCGCCTTCCCCGCCACTGATGGCAGCGGCCAGATCAAGTGGGTTCTGCCCAGCCGCCTGCAGGCGGTAGAGACGGTCTATGCGATGACGGTGCACAAGTCCCAGGGCTCGGAGTTCACTCACACCGCCCTGCTGCTCCCCGACGCCCCCAACCCGATTCTCACCCGCGAACTGGTCTACACCGGCATCACCCGCGCCCGCCACTGGCTCACCCTGGTCGAAACAGGGCGAGGACAGCTAATGGATGCCGTGGAGAGAAGAGTGATGCGGGTAAGTGGGTTGGGAAAGGGGTAGTCGCTGGGAGAGGCAATGGCGCCTTTCGGCCAAAAACAGCCATTGAGTTTTCCTGATGTATAACGCTTTTCTCACCGGAAAATGGGGAGCGTAGCGAGAATTTTTTCCGCGTGCAGCAATTTGTTATAGGCCAGGAGCACAACACCCTGACCCTTGTTGAATTGGCGGGCACGGTACCGTGCCGTATGAACAAAAGACACAGCAGTCTCCATGCTTTGGCTTCAGTAAAACATGACAAGACTCACACTCGTAAAAATACTGGCATGAGTCGGTAGGCATGGTTTCTGTTTTCTCGTGGCCACAGCTTGGACATTTGATTGTTGATTCCAAAACTATATCGACCATAGCCATACCCTCCTGAAAGGTGTGAATTTTCGCTCAAACCACATTGGACGAGGCTCAGTACGGAAATTGGCCAGACCTATAACGCCGCGTTAACCAGCGCGCACCATCTGCCGCGATGCGGCAAGCTTGTTGGCGCGTGTCTGGGTTGAACAATGAGTTAGAACTCTCTTGGACGCACATTTAAGAAAGACTATTTTTCGGCCAACGCAAAACCCGCGTTGCCAGATGCAACCACTGAGACAAATATAAACGGCTCTGAACCAGAATTTAAAGCGCCATGTACTTGCCCAGGTTTTGCTATGGCAATATCTCCAGCCTTTAGATGAGCGACTATGCCGCCTCCTTGGTAATATTCAGCTTCTCCAGAGATAACTGTCCAAGTATCTTGGCCGTGGGGGTGAATATGAGCGGCTATTTCTTGCCCAGGATGGGCATGCCAAACAACAACTGCTGAGTCTTTGGTTTCCAGAACTACTGAACGAATTGGTTCGCCGTCAGATGGACGAATATGTTTTGCTACCGAAAATATTCTTGATTCCATTCCCATATCCCTTCCAAAAATCTAATTGGTTTGAAAATTTATTACAGTACAACTGTATCCGAGAATTCAACACCAATTATCACGCATGCTGCATATCCCCGATGAACGTGCCTGCTGTCTTTACCGGCATGGCTGCTTTGGGTCGATAGCCGTCATTCGCACTCCGCCCCATAAAACACCACCCTCATCGCGATGCCCTTCAACTCCTCCAAAGGCCGTTCATAACTCCACGCCACATCCTTACGCTCGCCAAACGAGAAGTACGAAGCATCACCCTTCAACGGGCAGTGGGTCACGGTCTCGGAGGGGGTCAGCAGGTCCATGCGAACATCATCGCGGGGGAGGTACTGCCGCGGCGGGTAGCCGCGTTCGCGGAGTTCGATGGCGCGGGTGGTGTTGGCGAGCCGAGTGCCGTCGATGACGGCCTGCACCCGGTGAGAATGTGGGTGGAGCGTGATACTCGGCTCGTGGGCATCGTCCATGATCGTTCCCTGTGCGTTTTCTCGTATTTTTGACAGGTTAGCAGCCCGCGAACGCGGCGGCGTTGGCATATCACTTACAGCGTTGGTCTAAGGGTGAGTATCGAAAGGTCGTCTGTGACATGGATCAGGCTTGGCAAGGGGCGCGCGCCGCGGCTTGCGTCGGCCCCCGAGGAGTATGTCATCCTGATAAGTACGCTACCTGTCGGCTCCGCGGCGGGCTATCTTCAAGGTTCCATGAACCGGAAAACGGAAAGGAGGGGCCCCATGAGCAACAAGGAAGCCTACGAGCAGAAGCTGCAGGCCAAGCTGGATGAACTGCAGGCTGAAGTGGACAAGCTGAAGGCCAGGGCCAAGAGCGCCGAGGCCGATGCGCGTATCGACAGGGAGGAAGAGATCGACCGGCTCGAGGCGAAGCGCGAGGAGATGCGCGCGAAGCTCAAGGAGCTGCGCGACTCAAGCGACGATGCCTGGGACGATATCAAGGCCGGCGCTGAGCGCGCCTGGGATTCGCTGAGCCAATCCCTCGAGAAGGCGCGTTCTCGCTTCAAGTGACCGAGCACGCCCCTCGAAGCCATAGAACATCGGACGAGGGCTGCCGATAAGGAGTGGCAGCCCGCAGATCGAGCAGGCGTGTTGAGCATGTTCTTCCCGGAGCCACCATGGAACGAAGGGTAGACCTGGACTGGCTGCGCGTTCTGCTCTTTGCGCTGCTGGTACTGCACCATGTCGCCGTCGGCTTTATCGACATCGGCGCCGACATTTACGGCGTCGTCAACAACGATTTGGGCGGGCCGCTGCTCAACCTCTTCGTCTATTTCAGCCAGAGCTGGCGCTTGCCGCTGCTCTTCCTGATCTCCGGCATCGGCACCTGGTTTGCCACACGGCATGTGGTTGGTATTCGCCCTCTGGCTGGCCGAGTGGCACGCCTGATGGTGCCGGCGCTGTTTGGCACCTTCGTGTTGAACGTGACCTATGGCTACACCCTCGCATCGGCCACCGGCGACGCGCCGGGGTCGTTTCTTACCTTCTGGGCAGCGTGGCTCCTGGACCCTGAGCCGAGGCAGGTCGGCCATCTCTGGTTTCTGTACAACCTGACGCTCTACACGCTGATACTCTGGCCCTTCCGCTTTCTCCTGGACCGGTGGCAGCCGGCTCCGTCATCGGTCCCTCGGGTGCTGGGTACCATGGCGGTCGGTGCCACGCTCATCACGTTGGTGCTCAAGCCTTACCTGTCGGCGATCGCCGGGGATGGATATCAGTTCGCCTGGTACCTGTGGATCTTCGCATCCGGCTACGTGATCGGCGCCCATCATCACAACATTCTTGCCTGGCTGGCCAAGCGAGCCTACTGGCTGATGGCCGCGGGTGTCGTCTGCTTCGCCGCGGAAGTGGTCATGCTGGCCATGGAGATCGACGCCTCGCCGGCAGGCGGCCTGGCGATGGCGCAGGGAGGCTGGGCGAGTGATGGCTTCGCCCCCGCGTTTCACCCCGGGCACGTGCTGTTCACTGCCATCAGCGGCATCAACACCTGGCTGTGGTGCCTCGCCTTCCTGGGACTGGCGGCACGCTATCTCCAGTTCGACCGCCCGGCGCTGCGCTTCCTGGGTCCAGCCGTCTTCCCGGTCTACGTGCTGCACTTCCCGATCACCCTGGTCGGGCTGGCACTGATCGCGGAACTGGCCTGGCCATGGCCCGTCAAGTTCCTGCTGCTCGCCGTTAGCGTCTACGGCCTGTCGATCGCTATCTATCTCGGCGTGAGGCGGATGGGGCGGGTGGTTTATCTGATCGGCGGAAAAGCACTACGGATGTAGCCACTGCATCAACCCACACGGAGACGAGGCAACTGATGGCAAGAAAAGCAACATCGATGAAGAAAACCCGACCTCTCGACTCCCGGGCCGATGAATTCGGCGAGGCCGAGCTGACGGTTCTGGGCGGCCATAACATCCTCTTCGTGATGGCCGTCGACGTCGAATACGGCCCGCATCTCAAGCAGCGTTTCACCCCTTTGATATCCGGCGTTGGGCCCGTCGAGGCGGCCGTCGAACTCACCGTGGCTCTTGCTACCCTCGCCCAGCGTGAGCGCCTGCCTGATCTCGTGGTGTCGCTGGGATCGGCCGGCAGCCGGGTTCTCGAGCAGACGGAGATCTATCAGGCGATTTCCGTCGCCTACCGCGACATGGATGCCACTCCATTGGGCTGTGAAAAGGGTGCCACACCCTTTCTCGACCTGCCGGCAACCGTTGCTCTGCCGTTGCGCATTCCCGGCATTCGTGAGGCTTCGCTGTCGACCGGTGCCAATATCGTCTCCGGCGCGGCCTATGACGCCATCGCCGCCGAGATGGTGGATATGGAAAGCTACGCTTGCCTGCGCGCCTGCATGCGCTTCCGGGTGCCGCTGGTGGTGCTGCGCGGCATTTCGGACGGCAAGACGGAACTGCGCCACGTCGGCCATTGGACCGAATACCTTCATGTTATCGACGAAAAGCTCGCCAGCGCCGTCGACCGGCTCGGCGAGGCGCTCGCCGACGGCCTGTTGGAGCGTTAAGCGCTGGCAGAATCAGAGTAAACGGCTGGGGGTCTCGGGCCATGCCCAAGGGTTATACGATGTCGGCGTGGGCCGCCTAAGTAGCGGCCAGTTTCTGGGTGCGGTGAAGGGGCGCGTGTTGCAGGCGAGAGAGTTGGAGAGACTGCGGTAACCCGCGATCTGATATGAGCGAGTCGTCCTGATGACTCATTGGTTCTGCCAATGCGTTGGCATTACACCACAGGACGACTCGTCAAATTTATATCTCGTCGTCAGAATAGAGTGACGTTACATTATTCGCGGCTTAGGTTCGGATTAACAGACTCATACTCGAATGTCGCGCCAGGTCTAGGGTCAGGGCTAGGCACCGACAAATCCCGGCGAAATCTTTGCTCAACCGCTGCGATTGGACAGGCTCTCCTGTATTGCATGGCTGTAATGGACTGCACTTGACTCTGATAGCAGACCTGTGGGTCGTAGGGTTGAGAGCACTTATAATATTGGCGCTGAACTTGATTGTTCAGATTTCCCCATAAGTGAAAATAATACCTTGGGTTCGATTCGCAAACGATTGTGTCATCTGGCGGCGGAATCGCCATTGCAGAACTGACGGTCAAACTCAGAGCAATCAGCAGGCTTGACTTGATTCTTATTTTCATGGGACGTACCTCGCTATTCATATAATAGCCAAGCAGGCATTTATCACTATACCTGTGGCGGTAGCGTTAGCTGGCCTTTTACAACGAGCGCACTTACTGAGTCGAAGCATACGAGGAAATGGTTCATTTTTTTATTTTTAGCGAATCTTAAACGTATACGCCATCACCTAATGCGTCAAGAACGGGAGGCCGCTTATAACTCCACGTTATAGCTTTACACCCAAAAAATAAGGCTCACGATGCATCGCCCCGGAACGGCCAGCGAGTCCCGGTCTCGGGGAGATCAGCTCGTCCATCCGCACATCCTCGCATGGGATATACTGGTCCCCGAGGAATATGCCATTCTGACGGAAGCGCTACCTGCCGGCTCGCTAGCGGGTTGTCTTCAAGGTTCAACGAACCGAAAAACGGAAAGGAACGGCCCCATGAGCAACAAGGAAGCCTACGAGCAGAAGCTGCAGGCCAAGCTGGACGAGATGCAAGCCGAGGTCGACAAGTTGAAGGCCAAGGCGGATGAAGCCGAGGCCGATGCGCGTATCGAGCGGGAGAAAGAGATCGACCGGCTGGAGGCGAAGCGAGAAGAGATGCGCGAGAAGCTCGAAGAGATTCGCAATTCCAGCGACGATGCCTGGGACGATATCAAGACCGGTGCAGAAAGCGCGTGGAACTCACTGACCGAATCCCTCGATAAGGCACGTTCTCGCTTCAAGAAATGACCCTGCCGGAGGCGCCTGCCACGGCTGTTGTCCAGCCGCGGGTAGATCACTCTTCGTCGGATCAGAGCAGAATCACCCCTTGGGCGCCAGACGTCGCTATGCTGTAGGGCCTGGCCGAGTGCAGGCCGGCCAGCTGCGTTATCGCATGCTGATCGATCAAGCGGCATCAGGTCTGGGTCGATTCCCAACTCATGCCGCCGGTCAGCCCGATGGTTTGTATACCCCCTCTCTGCTCGACGAGAACGTTCGGTCGCCTTGCCTCTCGGGGGGCAAGATGTCATCGTCCACCGGATTATTCGCCTGGCAGAGGGAGAGTGCGCCTTGTTTATTGCCATGAACCGTTTTCAAGTCAATCCCGAAAGAGCAGAAGAGTTCGAACTGATGTGGCTGGAGCGGGAAACGCATCTTCAGGGCCTGCCCGGTTTCGTCGAGTTTCATATGCTTCGCGGCCCCGAGAAGGAGGATCATGTGCTCTACGCCTCCCATACCGTCTGGCGCTCGCGAGACGACTTCGATGCCTGGACGCACTCCGAGGCATTTCGCGCGGCGCACGCCAATGCCGGACAAAGCCGGCGGGAAGGACTGTATCTGGGCCCGCCGGCGTTCGAGGGCTTCGAGGTCATCCAGACGATCGGCAATGAGACCGACGACTGACAGCGCATCAGGAAGTAGTTGATGGTGCATCTATCCAGCGGCGAGCCTCCTCACCTGCTCCCCACATCGGCGATACTATCGGTATGACTCCCGCCTCGCTCGCCCTACAGGATCGGCTTCTGCCCGGTGTTTCCCGGACGTTTGCCCTGACTATTCCGCAGTTGCCGGAGACCCTGCGCCCGGCGATCACCAATGCCTACCTGCTGTGCCGTATCGCTGACACGGTGGAAGACAGCACTGAGATGGCGCCCGACGAGAAGGACGCCCACTATCATCGCCTGCTGGCAGGATTGAAGAACGCCACCGCCGCCAGGGATTTCTCCGAGACGTTACTCGACACCGGCCTGGTGCAAGACCCGCTGGAACAAGAGCTGGTCGCCCAGACACCCGGTGTGCTGGGCGCGTTCGGTGAACTGCCGGTCGATCAGCAGGCGGCGCTCCGCGACTGCGTCACCACCATGTGCCATGGCATGGCCGATTTCGAACGCCTGAAAAACCCCCATGGCCTTCCAGACAGCGGCTACCTGCGGGACTACTGTTACGCGGTGGCCGGCTGCGTCGGCGAAATGCTGACTCGCTTGTTCGCCGGCACGCATCCGCGTATCAGCGAGCAGCAAGAAGAGCTACGGCGCCTGTCGGTGGCCTTCGGCCAGGGGTTACAGATGACCAACATCCTCAAGGATGTCTGGGACGATCGCCAGCGCGGCATCTGCTGGCTCCCGCGTGACGTCTTCGAGGCGCGCGGGGTCGATCTGGTGCAGACCCATGACTGGCAGGATCATCCGGGCTATCGCGACGGCATCCGCTTCCTGGTGGCCGTCGCTCATCATCATCTGAGGCTGGCGCAGGAATATACGCTGCGCATTCCGGCTTCCGAAGTGGGCATTCGGCGGTTCTGCAGCTGGTCAATCGGCATGGCGCTCTCGACACTGCGCAAGATTGCCCACCATCCTGGCTACACCGCCGGCGATCAGGTCAAGATCTCGCGCCGGCACCTGCGCCTGATTGTCGCTACGAGCAATCTCTCGGTCGGCAGCGATACACTGCTGCGCGGGGTGTTTCAGCTTGCCCGCCAGCGGCTGCCCAGTGTTCAGGAACAGGAGATCGGACAGCTGCTGGCGGGGGGCGTCTCGGGGGATTACCGCACATGACGCGCTTGATCTGAGGGGTCGTCTCAGCAGTTCGTATCAGCGCCCTTGGCAACCTCGTCGAGTGTACTCAGGCCGAGGCGGGGCGCGTGAGATAGACCGCGATCTTGTCCTTCAGCGCGACGCGCTTCTTGCGGGCGTCTTCCTCGATGTGAGTGGCAACCGGCTCGATTTCTGTCTCCATTCGATGGATTTCGCGATTGAGCTCATGGTAATCCTCGGCCAGTTTCGCGAAATGGGCGTCGGACTGTTTGAGATCATGGATGCGCTCAGCGTGCTCGGGAAACTCTTCAGCAAGTTGGTGTGGCGTGTGGCCCATGTCGGCTCCTGGATCAATGATTGTCGGTATTCAAGGAAGACAGACATTAACACACTCACTGTGGCCTATCAGCCAGTCCCTGGGGGCACCCAACGGCGATGACGTCTAAGCGGCCGCACTGCCAGATCAGGGGACCCTCAATGCATCAGCGTTCAAGGCAGGACACTGGCATTTCGGCAGTGAACTCAAGGAGGCGCCATGCCTGAGAACCAAATGACATCGCTCAATCTCGCACTGGAACGCGTTCATCTGACATGGGATTTCCTGGTCATCGCGCTGGTGGTCGCCAACCTGACCCTGCTGCTGTTTGATAGTCTATTCCTACTAACTCCTCTGAACACCGCCTTCGAGGTCATAGCCCCCGGCCTGCATGACGCCTATGACCGGCACATCCACGCCAACTTCATCGCCATCGACCTGGCGTTCGTGACCGTGTTTCTGTTCGACGTCCTGCTGGGCTGGGCGGTGGCCATCGCCGAGCGGCGCTATCACCGCTGGTTCTTCTACCCCTTCGTTCACTGGTACGACGTGCTCGGCTGCATCCCCGTCGGCGGCTTTCGCCTGCTGCGCATCCTGCGCGTCATCACGCTGCTGCAGCGGCTACAGCGGCTGGGCCTGATCGACGTTCGCCGCTGGTACCTCTATGGCGTCATCATCAAGTATTACGACATCCTGATGGAGGAGCTCACCGACCGTATCTCCATTCGCATGCTCGACAGTGTCCAGTCACATCTGCGCTCAAGCGACGGGCTCTCCGGCCGGATGGTGGAACAGGTATTGCGACCCCGCCAGCAAGCCCTGATCCACGAGATTACCCAGCGGCTCGAGGCCATGGCCGGCAACGCCTACGACCACAACCGAGACGACACTCTGCGCTATGTGCGTGGACTGGTCGGCCGTACCCTCTCGGAGAGCCCGGAGATTCGCCGCCTTTCGCGGCTTCCCATGGGCGGCCAGCTGACCAAGGGTCTCGAGGCCTCGCTCTCCGACCTGGCCTGCCGGCTGGTCAACGAGGCCCTGGAGGGGTTGCAGTCCCCGGAGTTCTCAGCCCTGGTGGAGCACCTGACCGAGAGCGGCTTCGACGCCTGGCTGCGAACCGATCCCCATACCGAAAAGGTCAGCGAGCAGGTGATCGTGGATATGCTGGAACTGCTCAAGGAACAGATCGCGGTCAAGGACTGGAAGCACAAGTACGAGTGACCCTAGCGGCGGCCCGGGGCGGCCGCAGGATGTTTTCATGAGCGCTGGGCCATCAACGCTGTTCCATGACCCTTGTCAGCTCCTGCCGATAGGCCGCCTCGTGCAGGGTCGGGTCCGCCGGAAAGCGCCCCAGCGCCACCGCCAGTTCGAAAAAGCCCTGTCGGGGAAGATCACCACGGCGGCTGACCACCAGGGCGGCAATCATCGGGCGGCCGGCGGCAACGTCCTCGCGCATCAGTGCCTCCAGGGCAAGGGCGACCCGCTGGATGGTGCGCGGCGGCGTAAGCCCCAGCGCCTCGGCGGCTTGCTGGTAGGTGATTGGCACAGTCTTTCCGGAAAGGCTGATCAGCCATCCACGCAAGCGCAAGGCCAGGTCGGGATCTTCTATCATTCGTGACATGAGTGTTCGGTTGACTCGGTGGTTGCGAGAAACGTCCTCTTAGCCTATCCGATAGCGGGCGCTGTGCCCTCCCCCGCTGGAAACGCCTAAAAGCAGCGCTTGGCCAGCCATTCAGACCGGCCGACAGCAAGGTGCCGGCGAATTCGCACTCTCTGTTGACACTACCGGGCGCCCTGAATTTAAATGCGCTGACATCTAGATAGATCGGTCTATACAGGAGCCACCGTCGATGCCAGCGTCCAAGCGCGACCAGCTGCTAGCCACCGCCGAGCAGCTCTTCCATGAGCAGGGGTTCCACGCCACCGGGATCGACCGCATCGTGGCGGCAGCCGGGGTAGTGCGCATGACGCTTTACAACCATTTTGCCTCCAAGGAAGCCCTGGTGGCCGCCGTGTTGGGGGCTCGCCATGAACGCTTCATCGCCAGCCTGGATGCGGCGGTGGCTTCCGCCTCGCCGGGCCAGGCGACGCTTGCGCTTGTCGATGCGCATGGTGACTGGCTGGAACGCTTCAGCCAGCACGGCTGCATCATGGCCAAGGCGATGGGGGAGTTCGCTGAGCACAGCCCTTCACTCCATGCCCTGGCAGCGACCGCCAAGATCGACCTGCTGGGACGACTGGAAGCCGCTCTGGTGCGCGACGGGCTCGACCACCACGCCGGCCTGGCACGACGACTCTTTCTGGTACTGGAAGGCAGCAACACGGCGGTGGCCCTGCTGGAATCGCAGACGGCCCTGGCCGACACGCGAACGGTGGTCGACACCCTCCTCGCAAGGGCTAGGAGCGAGACTCAATGAAAACCTTGTCGAACATCGGGTTTGCCCTGTTTGGTGCCGCACTGGTTGCCATCAGTTACGGGCTCGCACGCTTCGCTTTCGGCCTGTTCGTCCCCTCCATCAGTGCCGAGCTGAATCTGACGTCATATCTGATCGGCGTCATCGGGGCGCTGCCCTTTATCAGTTTCATACTCTCCACGCTGGTCGCTCCGCTCGCTGCTGATCGTCTTGGCGCCCGCAACTTGGCCGTACTCTCGTGTAGCTTCGGTGCTGGCGGCCTGTTACTGATCAGTCAGGCCTCGGATGCACTGACCCTCGGTGTGGGGGTGTTCATTTGCGGCATCTGTACCGGCTTGATGATGCCGGCTCTGACCGCTGCCATGCAGGCACTGGTGAGTCGTACGATGCATGGGCGTGTGAGCTCCATCATGAATGCGGGTACCAGCATCGGTGTCATCGTCGCCGTGCCTACCGTTGTGTTCCTGTTCGATGCCTGGCGTTTCACCTATGTGATGTTCGCTGTACTGGCGGGCATCGGGATTGTTGCCGCCTGGTTCTTCATTCCCTCGGTATCTCGGATCATGCCGGCTGACGCCGCACCTCCGCCCCCGATCACCAGGTTGCAGTGGTCGCGTCTCGCACGGCTCACACTGTTCGCCTTCGCCATGGGTTTTGTCTCTGCGCCATACTGGCTTTTCGCTCCCGACCTGGCCGTTACCCTCGGCGCACTGCCCGCTGGCCACACCGGCTGGCTGTGGCTGGCGGTCGGTATCGCCGGGCTCGGTGGCGCCATGGTGAGTGACTTGGCCGACCGCAATAATCCACCTATTACACAGGCCTTGATGCTGATGATGCTGTCTTCGAGCCTGGTATTGCTTGCCGCCAGCCCGGGGCAGTTAACGCTGGCAATATTCTCAGCGCTCGTCTTCGGCCTTGCCTATATGAGTCTCACGGGGCTGTATCTCATGACCGGCATCCGACTGCTGCCGGGTCGACTCTCGATGGGACCGGTGTTGCCCTTCATGGCGGTTGCGCTCGGCCAGGCGGTTGGCTCTCCGGTCATCGGCGCACTGGTCGACGGATTCGGGTATGCCGATGCGTTTGCCATCTTCGCGATGATCGGCATCCTGCTGGCAGTGATGTCGCCGATTTATCCGGGTCACATCGATTACTGGGCAGAGTGGACAGAAACAGCGGAAGAAACCGCGGAAGAGCAGCCTTCCCTCGAAGATACCGGCCTTCAGGCCGCCTATGATCAACAGTTGCTTGACGAAAATGGCGATCCCATCGAACCGGTCGAGGAAGAAGAAAGGACCGTGTAGGGAGAAGATCTGCTACCGTCACCAAGAATTTGCTCTGCGCCAGCCAAGAGACCTTCATGCGAAAGATCCTGCTCGTCGATAACGGCTCGCTGCGTGCCCAGGCCACGCTCAATCTGCGCCGCCTGGCCCACGCCCTGGGCCAGGCCACCGGCCAGGAGGTCGAAGCCGCGTCCCTGCTGCACTCCTACAAGATTCCCGCGGAGGAGCTCGAGGGGCGCAAGGCAGTATCGCTTGGCCCCCTGGCCGAACAGCTGGCGGCACAGGGGATGACCGAACTGGTGATCCTGCCCTTCTTCTTCGGGCCCAGCCAGGCATTGACCCACTACCTGCCCGAGCGCCTGGCCGAAGTCCAGGCGAATTTCCCGCAGGTTTCCGTGAAGGTGGCACTGCCGCTGGTGGAGAGCCAGGCGGTGGTGGACCTGCGCCTGGCACGGCTGCTGGCCGACAACGTACGCGAGCGGATGGAGGGCCTGTCGCAGCCGAAGGTGGTGCTGGTGGACCACGGCAGCCCGATCCCCGAGGTCACGGCGGTGCGCAACTACCTGGCCGGCCAGCTCAGCGTGCTGCTGAGCGAGGAGGCCAGCTGCGTCACCTTCGCTTCCATGGAGCGTCGCGATGGCGACGCCTATCGCTTCAATGAGCCGCTGCTGGTCGACCTGCTGTCATTAAAGGCCATGGCCAATAGCGAGGTGATTCTCGCCATGCTGTTTCTCTCCCCGGGACGCCACGCCGGTGAAGGGGGCGACATCGCGGAAATCTGCGACCAGGCAATGGCGCAATCTCCCGGCCTGCGCGTTACCACGACACGCCTGGCAGGCGAGCATGACGCCATCCTGGAGATTCTCGCGACCCGCCTGGCGCAGGGCCTGGCCGGAACGCCGCTGCTGCTGGAACTGCCCGCCGCGTGACCCCCGGGCGCTGTCACTGCTGGCGTGAGGCGCTCACCCCCTTCCAGTCTTCGAGGTCCAACTCGGGATTTCCGGCGCGGAAACGAGCGTAGAGCTCGATGCCGCGCGGGTCCTCGAGAATCTCGACCCCCACGCCCTTCTCGCGCAGCAGGGTTTCGGTCCCCGAGGCATTGGTCACATCGCCCACCACTACCCGCGAGACGCCGCGCATATACAGCAGCGTGGCGCAGACCTGGCAGGGGCTCAGGGAGGTAAACAGCGTCGTCCGGCCGAAGTCGAGGCGACCGGCATCGCGCATGGCCGAGGTCTCTCCGTGGTTGTAGGGATGATTCTCCTGCACCAGGGTGTTGTGGCCCTTGCCAACGATGCGCCGCGTGTCATTGTCGATGATCACCGCCCCGATGGGGCAGCCACCCTCGTCAAGGCTCTTCTGCGCCAGCAGCACCGCGATGCGCATCAGGTCGGCATCGCTCAGCCGGCGGGCGAAGCCGTCGTCCATCAGCACCGGCAGGCTGGCGGTAGGCATGTGGGCGATGGCGGCAAGCGCCGCTCCGGTCACGTTCGAGTCTGCATTCAACAAGGTTTCCATTCGGCCTCCGCTTGGACATTCTAAGTGACGCCCCGGGCCGCCATTCCCATGGCGGCCCGGGGCGTCAGCCCACCTCCCCCACCAGTCGCAGAACGTCGGCATTGGGGTATGCTGAGGGCTCCCTGGGCCATCCAGATTACCGCACCCGACGAGGAGGAGTCGCCATGCCGGCTTTACGCCCGAGACAACGCCAGCGTGGCGGCCGCTGGCCTTCCCTGCTGGCCTGGCTCGCCCTGTTGCTTCTGGTCGCCGCGGCCCTGATGTTGAGCGGGGCCGGGCCGGCCCATCGGCTCAAGCTGCTGACCCTGGGCTCCGCCTTCGATCTGCTGCGCATGGGCGCCTATCTGGCCGTTGCTGCCGCGGCTCTGGGACTGTTCACCCTGATCGTGGCCAGCCTCTGCCGCCGCTGGCGCCTGGCGCTGACGGGCGGGCTGGTGCTGGTGGTCGTGGCGGCCATGATGGCGGTGCCCTGGCAGCTGATGCAGCGCGCCCAGGCGGTGCCGCCAATCCACGACATCACCACCGACCTCGATGTTCCCCCCGCCTTCGAGGCGCTGGCCGAGGCCCGACAGGCGGCGCCCAACGACGTGGGCTACCCCGAGGAGTTCGCCGACCTGCAACGCCAGGCCTATCCCGATATCCAGCCGCTGCTTGTCGACCTGCCGCTGACCAGCGTGCTAAGCGCCGTGGAGACCGCCGCCCTGGATCAGGGCTGGGAGATCGCCTCGCTGACCGAAACAGGGCTGGAGGCGACCGCGACCACCTTCTGGTTCGGTTTCCAGGACGATGTGGCAGTCCGCCTCACCGAGACCGAGGCCGGTGTGCGCGTGGACATGCGCTCCGCCTCGCGGATCGGACGCAGCGATCTGGGCACCAACGCCGCTCGCATCCGGGGCTTTCTCGACACCCTGCAGCGCCGCACCGGGACCTGACGCTGCCACGAGGCTTCCCTGGGGCCTGTCACTTCATCTCGAAGCCACGCTTGACCAGAAACTCACGCATATGGGGGCGCAGCTTGGTGTCGAACAGCGGCGTCAGGTTGCTCGACCAGTTGCTCTCCTTGTTGCCGCCCTTCCTCGACTGATAGTAGGCATGCATGGTGGCGTCGAAGGCTTCTACCTGCTTGCGGTCATCGCTGTAGCTGTCCTCCTTGAGGATCGCCCCCACCGGCAGGCGCGGCTTTACGTCCGGCTGGTGGGCCGGGTAGCCGAGACACATGCCGAACACCGGGTAGACGTGGTCCGGCAGGCCCAGCAGGTCGCTGACCGCCTGGGGATCGTTGCGCACCCCGCCGATGTAGCAGATGCCCAGGCCTTCGGATTCCGCAGCGACGGCGACGTTCTGCGCCATCAGGGCAGTGTCTACGCTGGCCACCAGCAGCTGCTCGGTCATGCCACGCACCACTCGGGCACCGGTGCGCTCGGCGGCCTCGGTCGGACGCTTCATGTCGGCGCAGAACATCAGGAAGGTGCCACAGGTGGCCACGTAGGACTGCCCGCCGGCAAGCTCGGCGATCTTCTCGCGGTTCTCGGCATTCTTCACGTGAATGACCGTATAGGCCTGCACATGGCTCGAGGTAGCCGCGCCCTGGCCGGCGCGAATCAGTTCCTCGAGCAGTTCCCGTGAGACCGGCTGGTCGGTGAACTTGCGGATGGAGCGATGGGACTTGAGCAGTTCGATGGTGGGGTTCATGCAGCCTCGCTGGTGTGGGGTTAATATTCGTCAGTCCGCTGATTGTCTATCACATCGGCAATCCTTGAATAGCAGCGCACCACGCCTACCCGAGACCGACCCCCCGCCGGATACCAGCCTCGCCGGGCACGGCGACCTGCCAGGCCACACCCTCGGGGGTGAGATAAAAGAGCGCCGTGGCCAGGGTATTCTCCTGGTCGGGGTCGTCCGGCTCCCGACGGTAGATCGGCAGCCCCGGCCCGGCAGTGTCGCGCAGCAGGGTCAAGGGGTCTTGCTCACCCGCAGCGATCAGCGCCTCGCCGCGGCGCTGCCGATCCGCCGAGGAGTGAGTGATCGCCTGGGGAGCTTCGAGATGCAGGCAGTGGTTGGCATGCAGGGCAGGCGCCGTCAGCGCCCGGCTGGAGAAACCGCCGCCGCCCACCTCCACGCTCAGCACCTCGGCATGACCGGTCTGGGCCAAGGTGTAGTGGAAACCGCCGCCAACCGGCGCCGCCTCCAGCAGCCCCAGCGCCGCATCGAGGTCGGGCTGGGCCAGCAGGGCTCGGCTGAGCACCATGCGTGGCAGTTCGGGGGTAAAGCCCACCAGGCGCAAGTTGTTGATGGTAACCACCAGACCGGCACTATTAATGCTGAAGGTGTGACCGGGCAGCGAGCCGGGGTAACAGAAGGTAAGAAACGCCTGCTGGCCTTCCGGGCGCAGCCGCGCCAGGAAGCAGGCACCGTCGAGGCACGGCAGGCCGTCCTCGTTGTGAGCGATCCGCGGAACATTGGCGGGCAGCACCAGAGTGGTACAGCCGTCCGGCACGCTGGCCAGAAGATCGCCGCGGCAGTTCCAGGCGGCCACCGTCTCGAGAGGCAGGCCAAGTCCTTCGGCGAGCCCCGTGAGCTCCTCGGCCACCCAGGGGAAGCGCTCGGTGGTGGCGGCCAACAGGTGGCGCACCAGGGGAACATGGCGGGCAGCGGTCACTTCCTGCCAGAGAGGCGTGGCCATCAGCCGTTCGTGCACGGCGCGCCGGCCCTGTCGTCCCAGCGCCAGACCGATCTCGCGGTGGCTGCCGGCGGCCTCGAGCCAGCCGAGCCGACTCGGCGTGTCTTCCAGGGTCGTCATGCTGGCTCCTTTTGATGGTCTGTCTCTTTCAGCGGGTACCCATAACACCGTTGAACAGCCGGGGCATTAGAAAATAAAAGGTGAAAGGCTTTGACCCGCGCAAGGATACATGGCACTGTGTCGTCAGTTGGTTGGCAAGCAGCACGGTTTCAGAAGCATCGAATTTTTTCGGCAGCCTGATATTGTTTTCCTTGTTATACCCGCTACATCATCTGGGTAACACCAGGAATATAGTACGGCGCTTAGCGCGAAAGGATTTATATTATGACGACCGGCACAGTCAAGTGGTTTAACGATTCCAAAGGTTTTGGCTTCATTTCACCCTCTGACGGCAGTGATGACGTTTTTGCTCACTTCTCCGAAATTCAGTCAGAAGGCTTCAAGTCCCTGCAGGAAGGTCAAAGCGTTTCTTTTGACGTGACCCAGGGCAAGAAAGGCCTTCAGGCGTCAAACATCAAGGCAATCAGCTAACCATAACGGTTAAATGATTCTTCGAACCTCCGGGTTCGAAAACAGGGCCCGCTTATGCGGGCCCTGTTGCGTTGCATGCCCGCCCTGGCAGATCGGGCCAGTTCCCCCTAGCGTATTGCCCTTGACCCCTAGCCACTAGCCACTAGAAAAATCAGCAGGAGCCCCATGCTGCGCATCTCAAACTCCGTGGAACTGGGCGACTGGGAGATCGAACTCAATCCGATCCGCGCCCAGGGCGCCGGCGGCCAGAACGTCAACAAGGTGGCCTCCGCCATCCACCTGCGCTTTGATATCAACCGTTCCAGCCTCCCGCCCTTCTACAAGGAGCGGCTGCTGGCGCTGGGCGACCAGCGCATCACTCAGGATGGCGTGGTGATCATCAAGGCCCAGCGCTTTCGCACCCAGGAGCATAACCGCGAGGACGCCTTGGAACGGCTGCGCGAGCTGATCCGCGAGGCGGTGAAGCAGCGCCGGGCACGCAAACCGACCAAGCCGACCCGCTCCGCCAAGCGCAAGCGAGTCGACGCCAAGACCCGCAAGGGCAAGACCAAAGCGCTGCGCGGGAAGGTGATAGAATGATCCAGCACGAAAGAGTCGTATCCAGGCGCCCCGAATCCCCGTGTATCAAGGTGTGTCAGTTGGAAGGCGACACCTGCCTGGGCTGCCATCGCAGCCTGGACGAAATCGGCCGCTGGTCAAGGATGGACGCGGCCGAGCGGGAGGTTGTTTGGGAGCGGCTCGACGCCCTGACCAAATGGGCCGACGAGCAGCAGTCCTTGCCTCAGCAAGACTGAGGGCGAAACCGCAAGAGCCGTGAAGCAGCCGCCACGCCCAGTAGACCGATGAGCGCTCCGGGAATCGCCCCCAGCGCCATGCTGGCCAGGATGCCGGAAAACAGCGCCACCCCGCCGGCGAGAATTGCCCGGGTACCGGTGGCAGAAACCACATCCTGACGGCGGCGCATCTCGAAGGCCACCACTGCGGCCATCACCGGGGTGACCATCAGCGCGCAGAGCAATATCCATACCAGCCGCCCCCACCAGAAGCCTGGCTCGCCGGGGACTCCCGCATCGATGGGCGCCCCCAGCTTTTCACCGAGCCAGGCGGCCGGCAGTTCGGCGAACTTGTGCCACAGGTAGAGCGGCATGCCCAGCGCGCCGAGCAGTGTCACCACGCGACTGATCGAGCGCCTGGCCAGCAGCCGCCGGGCCGTTGACTCGAAGGCCAGTACCGCGCCGACCTGCAGCCACATCACCCCCATCAACGCCAGCGTTGGCGGCAGCAGGTTGCTCCGTCCGCCCACCTCGCCGTCCACCATGGCCAGCGGATAGCCTGAGCTGACCGTGGCGCCCAGCCACACCAGGCCCAGTGCGATCAGCATGAGTCCCATACCGGTGCCAGCGAAGCGCCCATGCCGCCAGGCGATGCCAAGCTGCTGAGGCAACAGCCACACCACCATCAAGTTCACCCAGCCCAGCACGGTAGCGTGGTCGGTGGCCAGCTCGCCCAGACGCAGCAGGTCGGACAGGGAGCCCGGCTGCGCTCGCAGCATGTCGATGAGCGCGGCGACTCCCACCAGCAGCCCCACGGCGCGAAGCCCCAGGCGGCGGTCGGCGCGCACGGACAGCGGCAGCAGCGCCTGCACGCCCAGTAGCATCAGCAGAAACCACAGATGGATGGTCAAGGAGTGGTTGAGCGGCGCCAGGAAACGTCCGCCGGTGTAGCGTGAGAGAAGCGCCACCGCGACCAGCACCGCCAGGTAGGTCACCGTGGGCCGCGCCAGCGCCAGCGCGCGGCCTGCCCACCAGTGCAGTTGACGATGGCCATCGTTCAATCGCCGGCGCACCCCAGTGGCGCTCACCGCGGCCGAGACGAACACGAACAGCGGCACCACCTGAACGACCCAGGTCAGCATCCCGGCGCCTTCCCACACCACCAGTAGATGATCGGTGTCCACCATCAACCCCTCGTCGAGGCGTGGCAGAGTAGCGAGCCAGTGACCGAATACCACCACCAGCAGCGCCAGGGCCCTTAGCGCATCGGGGTAGCGGTCCCTGGGCGCTGACTCGGTGCGGGTCTCATTCGGTTGCTGCATGCCTACTCCTGGCGAAATCGGCGAGCCGACCCTGTTCTGGGGCGCCACCTCGGGTGGCTTGCAATACCCGGCAAGTCGACTAGCCTAGTTAAGAAACACCGTTTCAGAACACTGTTTTCGTCAGCGTCCCTTCGCATGACTATGCTGACAGGGTGACTCGGGCAGAGCCAGGTCACTCTTGGCCAATATCACCTGCGGCTTATCCCCTTCGGGAGGCAGACAGATGTCCTATGCCCCACCAGGCCATGCAACGCCAAAGGCCGACGCTCCCGCTGAGCAACAAGGACGACTAAGTGTCGCCCTGATATCGCCCAAAGGGCCGCTCTACCGCCACCGCGGCGGCATCTTCGGCCAATCGCTGCGCTACATGCCGCTGACCCTGCCGACACTGGCCGCGCTGGTGCCCGAGGAGCTCGATATCGCCGTGACCTGCTACGACGAGGGCATCCAGGACGTGGACACCGACCTCGACGTGGATCTTGTCGGCATGACGGTGATTACTGGCACCGCTACCCGCGCCTACGCCCTCGCCGCACGTTTCCGAGCCCGTGGTATCCCGGTGGTGCTGGGCGGCCCCCACGTGACCCTGGCTCCCGAGGACGCCGCGCCCCATGCCGACGCCATCGTGGTGGGCTATGCAGAACGCAGCTGGCCACAGCTGCTGCACGACTTCGTTGCCGGGCGCATGGCACCGCGTTACGACCAAGCCTCGGACCTGGATCTGGCCGAATCGCCGCTGCCGGACCGCACGGTGCTGCCGCGCTGGCGCTACCTGACGCCCCATGTCTTCGAGGCCACTCGCGGCTGCATCCACACCTGCGACTTCTGCGTGGTACCCAGCGCCTGGGGTCGCAAGCCGCTGCAAAAACCCCCGGAGGCGATCGTCGAAGACCTAAAGCGCATGAAGACGCGCAAGGCGATCTTCGTCGATCTCAATATCATCGCCGACCGGCACTACGCCCGGAGGCTCTTCATCGCCCTCAAGCCACTTGGGATCCAATGGTACGGCCTGGCCACGACGCTGCTCGCCGACGACCTGCCGCTGCTGGATCTTGCCGCCGAGAGCGGCTGCCGCGGGCTGTTGATGGGGCTGGAGTCAATCTCGCCGGTGAGCCTCAAGGCGTCGCACAAGGGCTTCAACCGCCCCGAGGACTACGCCACCGTGGTAGAGCGGCTGCACGAGCGGCGCATCGCCCTGCAGGGCTGCTTCGTCTTCGGGCTCGACCAGGACGAGCCCGATGTCTTCGAGAAGACCGCGCGCTTCGCCGTGGAAGCGGGCATCGATCTGCCCCGCTTCGCCATCGTCACTCCCTTCCCGGGCACCCCCTTGTTCAAGCGGTTAGAACGCGAGGGTCGGCTGCTGCATCGACACTGGGAGCAGTACGACGGTCAGCACGTGGTATTCCAGCCGGCGCGGATGAGCGTGGAGGCGCTACAAAAAGGCACCGAGGCAGCCTGGAAGCAGGCCTATTCCTGGTCCGGCATCGCCCGGCGGCTGCGCCGCACTGCCGCCCCCTGGCACGTGGCGGCGCTGACCAACCTCGGCTACCGGCGCTATGCCCATAACCTGCACCGCTTTTATACCTGCGACTGGCTGTTCGAGGCCCCATCGCCGTGGCGACTGCTACATCGCGAACCGGCCGGCAGCGATGCGGCCGACAAGGAGCAGGCATGAGCCGGCGCCCCTTCCGACTGACCATCATCCACCCCTGCGTGGGCCGCCGCGTGGGGATGAAGCGCTATATTCGCACCTGGCAGATGGAGCCGATTCCGGCGGCCATGGTGGCCGCCCTGACCCCGCCGGACGTCGAAAAACGCTTCTTCGACGATCGCCTGGAGTCGATCCCCTTCGACGCCCCCACCGACCTGGTGGCGATCAGCGTGGAAACCTACACCGCCCGGCGCGCCTACCAGATCGCCAGCGAGTACCGGCGCCGCGGAGTGCCGGTGGTGATGGGCGGCTTCCATGCCACCCTCTGTCCCGACGAGGTCTCGCGCTACTGCGAGTCCATCGTCATCGGTGAGGCCGAGCGCACCTTGCCCGAGGTGATCGATGACTATCGCCACGGCCGGCCGCAGAAGGTCTATCGCGGCGAGGGGCGCCCGGCCCTGACGGTGACGCCGGACCGCTCGATCTTTGCCGGCAAGCGCTATCTGGGCATCCGACTGGTGGAGTTCGCCCGGGGCTGCCGCTTCAAATGCGACTTCTGCGCCATTACCGCTTTTTTCGGCGCCTCCCAATCTCACCGACCCATCGATCGCGTGCTGGAGGAGCTCCGTCAGGTGCGCCGCCGCGGACAGATGGTGTTCTTCATCGACGACAACCTGGTCTCCAACCTCAAGGCCGCCAAGGACCTGATGCGCGCGCTGATTCCGCTGAAGCTGCGCTGGGTGAGCCAGGCCAGCATCAATGTGGCCTTCGACGAGGAAGCGCTGGACCTGATGCACCGCAGCGGCTGCCAGGGAGTGCTGGTGGGCTTCGAGTCCCTCAATCCCGAGGGGCTCGCTGAGATGAACAAGCGCTTCAACCTGATGCATGGCGGCCCGGTGGAGGCGCTGGCCAACTTCCGCCGCCACGGCATCCGCATCTACGGCACTTTCATCTTCGGCTACGACGCCGATACGGCGGAAACCATCGACACCACCATCCGCTTCGCCCAGGAGGAGGGACTCTACATCGCCGCCTTCAACCACATTACCCCCTTCCCCGGCACGCCGCTGGAACAGCGGCTGCGTGACGCCGGGCGGCTGCGCTTCGACACCTGGTGGCTGGACGAGCGATATCGCTACAACATGGTGCCGTTTCACCCCGCGGGCATGAGCGCCGACGAACTCGAGGCCCACTGCGTGCAGGCGCGGCGCCGCTTCTACGCCTGGCCCAGTATCCTGCGCCGCGCCACTCACCGAGTGAATCGCGCCACCCCCTATATGCTGGCCAACTTCGTGGCCATCAACGCCATGCACCAGTGGGACATCGAGGGGCGCAACGGCCTGCCCCTGGGGGATGAAACCTTCCGGGGAGAACTGCTGGAGGCGGCCTCATGAGCCTCGCCGCCCCCCGACCCGCTGCCCCCGCTCAGGCGGCAGAGGCTGAGCCCCTGCGAGTGCGCCTGGCCGTATCCGGCGACGATGCTGCCATCCGTCGACTGCTGCGCCAGCGCGCGCTGGGCGGCGACATACGCCTAACCCTGGAGCGCGAACCCGACTACTTCGCCTCCCTGGGCCGTGAGAGCCTGCGCCACGACACCCTGCTGGTGGAGGGTGCAGAAAACGGTGAGCTGATCGGCATGGGAAGTCGCCTGGTTCAGTCCGCCTGGCAATGCGGGGACGTCGGCCCGCTGGGCTACCTGAGCCAGATTCGCCTGAAGCAAGAGCATCGGCTGCCGCCCCGGGCCGCCCAACGAGCCTGGCAGCGGCTGGGCGCCACCCGCCTGGAGGAAGAGGGCTCCTTCGACCTCACCAGCATCACCCTCGACAACCGATCGGCACGACGACTGCTGGAGCGCGGCTTGCCGGGCCAGCCTCGCTACCATCCCATCGGCGACTATCGGGTTCATGCGCTGGCCACCGGCCGCGCCCTGTCCGAACCCCAGGGGATCGAACTTCGCGAGGCCGATGAGACGGCCTGGCAGGAGATTCTCGCCTGGCGCCTGGCGCGCCGCCTGCGGGCCAGCCTGGCCCTGGCCGGCCCGGCGGAATGGCGTGTGCTGCGGTTGGTAGCACGGCGCCGGGGGCGGCTGCTGGCCGGGCTCGCCGTGCTCGACGCCACACCCTGGCGCCAGCTGGTGGTTCGCGGCTACACCGGCCGGCTGACCAGGCTGCGCCCGGCGCTCAACCTGGCCCGAAGAATGACAGGCACCCCGCGGCTGCCCAGGGTAGGCGGGCCGCTGCGATGCGGCCAGGTGGTTGACCTGGCCCATGCCCCGGGCGAGGAACCCGCGGCGATCGCTCTGCTGCGCGCCGCCGCCCACCGCGCGTCGGGGCTTGGGCTCGACCTGCTGCTGGTGGGCCACGCCGAGCGCGACCCCCTGGGCGCCTGGCTGCGGCACACCCTGCCGGGGCGCCACTATCTCACCCGGCTCTATGCGGTTGCCTGGTCGCCGATTCCCACCCTGGAGTTGGAAGCCCTGCGGGAAGGCGACCTGGACCTGGAGTCCAGTGCGCTATGACCAAGCACCCCGTGAACAAGCACCCCGTGAACAAGCACCCCATGACGCCGGACGTCGACAGCGCCTCTGCCGGGTCTGCACCGCCCACGGTCCGGGGCCGGCTGCTACCGAGAGCGCAGCTGACCATCGCCGAGCGGGCCGCGATGCTTACCCTGCTGGACCGGCACTTCGCCGGCGTCACCCCGGCGCAGTTTGCCCTCGATCTGGCGGAAAAGCAGTGGGTGATCCTGCTCCAAGACGCCGCGGGGGCGCTGATGGGCTTCACCAGCCTGCGTCTGGAGACCCTGGAGGCGCCCATCTCCTGCCATCTGCTCTCCAGCGGCGACACCATTATCGACCCGCGGGCTTGGGGAGGTACGGCGCTGATGCGCGCCTGGCTCGCGGCGGTACTGGCCCTGCGCGAGCACGTTGGCTGCGACCGCCCCTTCTACTGGCTGCTGCTGGTCTCGGGCTTTCGCACCTACCGCTTCCTGCCGCTGTTCTGGCGCGACTTCCACCCCCGCCATCCGGGCGAGGGGGCCTCCGCGCTGGCGCCACGCCTGGCCGCCCTGGCACGCCACCGCTACGGCGAGGCCTTCGACCCGGCCAGCGGTCTCGTGCGCTTTCCCCACCCCCAGCGACTGCGTCCCCACCTGGCAGGCATCCCTGCCGAGCGGATGCGGGATCCCCACATCGCCTTCTTCGCTGCGCGCAACCCGGGCCACGAGGAAGGCGATGAGCTGGCCTGCCTGACCGAGCTCGATGAAGACAACCTGACCCGGGCTGGACAGCGCATCCTGCGCGCCCTGGGCAACCCCGGCATACGTCATTCGGGCACACGCCCAGACCCTGACGCCGCGTCTCGCCCCGAGACCGGTGAATGAACCGCTGCGCCCTTCTCCACCGACTATGGCGGCTGGACGGACAGCGACACGCCCGTCGCCTGCGCCAGGCCCTGGCCGACCCCGAGACGATCCAGCGGGCGCTGCTCCGGCAGCTGCTGGAGCGCAACGCAAAAACCCGCTTCGGAAGGCTCCACGGCTTCACCGCCATCCGCAGCCTGGACACCTTCCGCGAGCGAGTCCCTATCCAGTCTACGGACGCCCTCGGGGAATGGATCGAGGCGGTAAGGGCCGGTGAGCAAGGAGTGCTGACCCGTGATCCAGTGACGCGACTGGTGCCCACCAGCGGCACTACCGGTCCGGCTAGACTGGTTCCCTGGACCCGCGGCCTGCAGCGCCAGTTTGGCCGCGCCATTGGCGCCTGGACCCACGACCTGCTCGACCAGGACCCGGCGCTGATGGGCGGGCCAGCCTACTGGTCGATCTCCCCGGCGGGTCCGAGGTCCTCGGAGGTACCAGGAAGCGCCGTGCCGGTCGGCACCGACCGGGACAGCGCCTATCTGGGCCGCTGGCTGGCACCGCTGGTGGACGCCACCCTGGCGGTGCCCGACGAGGTGCGGCGCCTGGAGACCCGCGAGGCCTTCCGCTATGCCACCCTGCTGTTCCTGCTGCGTGCCCGGGAGCTGCGCCTGATCTCGGTCTGGCACCCCGCCTTCCTGACCCTGCTGCTCGACGCCCTGCCCGGCTACCGCGAACGGCTGCTGGCGGACCTCGAAGCCGGCACCTTCACCCCACCGGGCGAGGTGCCCGCGGACCTCGTCACCGCTCTGGGCAGGCGACTCACACCGCAGCCGATACGCGCTCGAGAGCTCGCGGACCTCGACTTCCTTGATGCCACCCGGCTGTGGCCCGCACTGCGTCTGGTGAGCTGCTGGCAAGACGCCCGTGCCGCGGAGCCCGCCCGCGCCCTGGCGACGCGCCTGCCCGGCGTGCGTTTTCAGGCCAAGGGGCTGCTGGCCACCGAGGCGATGATCAGCCTGCCCTTTGCGGGCCGCTACCCGCTGGCGGTGACCGCCCACGTCTTCGAGTTTGTCGACGAAACAGGCAGGAGCCGCTGGGCCCATGAGGTGCAGGAAGGGGAGCGCTACCGGCTGCTGGTCACCACCGCAGGCGGCCTCTATCGCTACGATCTGGGCGACCAGGTCGAGGTGACGGGCCGACTCGGCGGCACACCGACCCTACGCTTCATAGGGCGCGCCGGCGGCATCAGCGACCTCTGCGGCGAGAAGCTAAGCGACGCCTTTGTCGGGGCCGCCCTCGAGGCCCTGCTGGCGGGGCTCGAGGTGGCGTTCGCCATGCTCGCCCCGGAGCGCGATAGCAGAGGCAGGCCGGGCTATGTGCTTTTCCTGGAGATCGATCGGATCCCGGACGCACTCGCCGAACGGCTCGAGGCACGCCTCGGCGAGAACCCCCACTACGCCCATGCCCGCTGGCTAGGCCAGCTGGCGCCGGTGGCGATCGAGCCGGTGAGGGATGCCCAGCGGGCCTACCTTTCCGCCCCCGTCCATCGCGGTGGCCTGGGCGACATCAAGCCAACGGCGCTGGACGCCCGGGAGGGCTGGCGCCGCCGTCTGGGAGGGAAGCGCCGCGGCGCCTGACACGGCTCAGTGCTGTTTGACCCGCCAGATGCGCCAGGCCAGCACGCCGATGATACCCAGGCCCAACGGCGCGAGGATGACGGCGGCCACCGCCGGCACGATGGGCATTCCCAGGGCATCGAGGCTCTGCAGGCCAAGTTTGAAGAGGCTGAACAGGTAGTAGCTGATCACGATGATCGACAGCCCCTCCACCGCCTTCTGGATCTTCAGCTGGCTGCTGGTACGCTCGTTGAGACTCTGCAGGATCTCGGAGTTCTGCTCCTCGATCTCCACCTGGGCTCGAGTCCGCAACAGGTCGTTGAGCCGCGCCACGCTCTCGGCCAGGCTCTTCTGGCGCTGATGAATCGCCGCGCAGAAGTGCACCGTGGGCCGGAAGCGGCGCAGGATGAAGGTCCCCAGCCGTGGGCTGTCGCCGACCCGGCTTTCGCGCAGCTCATCGATGCGGGTGTAAACGATGCGCGCGTAGGCCTCGGTGGCGTTGAAGCGCTGCCGCGAGCGGGCGCCGGACCGCTCGAGCCGCGCGGAGAGCGAGGAGATCGCCGCCAGCAGCGGTTTAGCGTTGGCCGCATCGCTCTCGGTATTGCGCTCCGAAAGCTCGCCGAGCTCGAGTTCGTGGTCGCGCAGCTCGAGGCTCATCTCCTTGGCCAGCGGCAGAGCCAGCGACGCCATCATGCGGTAGGTTTCGATCTCCAGCAGGCGCCGGGTCATGCGCCCCAGGCGAAAGGCGTTGAGGCCGCGGTTGACCAGCAGCAGCCGATTGACGCCTGCCGCCGTGAGCCGGAAGTCGCTCCAGACGGTGGCGTCATCGTCGCCTACGCTGGAGCCGGCAGGGTCGCGCAATCCGTAGGCTTCCGGATCGCCCTCCCAGGATGTCTCGGCTTCTACCAATATCAGGCTGGCACTGATCAGCGCCCGGCTGTGTTGAGCGGCGACCTCTGCCAACAGCGGCGGCGGAGGGGGCCAGGACTCACCCCGGGCTGGCCTTGGCACCAGCAGGGTCAGGGTGAAGAACTCGGTGTGTCGTTCCCACTTGAGCGTCTGGTCGCCGAGTTCGAGGATCTCCTGGGCCGCCTCGATATCCGGGGTCCTGCCGGTCACCTCGGCGACGCGGTGAAGAATGTCCGCGGCGATACCGTCAGCGTCGAGAAAGGCGTAGTGGTGCAGGTGCGCCGGCTCTTCGAAGTAAATCGAAGGCCGGGCATGCAGCTCGTTGTGCAGTCGGGCGCGCTGGGGATGCATGGCAAGGGCTCATGGATAGGAGTATCTCGAGGCTAAGGCCCGGCAGAGCAGAGGCCAATGGTCTGCGGCAACATGCCTCGCCAGAATGTTCTAGAACCACCCCTTGCGGCGAAATAGCCAGACCAGCCCCACACCGATACTCATCATCAGGCCCAACACCACAAAGTAGCCATAACGATATTCCAGTTCAGGCATATGCGCGAAGTTCATGCCATAGAGGCCGGCGATGAAGGTCAGCGGCACGAAAATGGCGGTGATGACCGTGAGGATGCGCATGGTGATGTTCAACTGATGTGAGGAGAGCGAGATATGGCCGTCCACCAGGTCGCCGCAGATGTCGTAGTACATCTGGGTCAGGGTGAGCAGACGCTCGAAGCGCTCGTGGACATCGTTGATGGCGTGCAGCGTCTCGCTCTCGTTGCGTGGCAGGTGTGAATAGTCATAGGCGGTGAGTTCCTGAGTAATACCCACATGATAGTTGAACACCCGCCGCATCTTTACCAGCCGCGAACGATAGCCGATAACCTGGCGCATCAGGGCATCACTGCCGTTCTCCATCAGCGCATCCTCGAGATCACTGAGCGCATTCTCGAACTCCAGCAGGCTGTCCAGGTAGTAGCCGGCGGAGTAGTACATTATCTTGAGCGCGACATGCTCCGGGGAGCGGCCCAGCAGGCCGGCTCCTTCCTGGGCGAACAGGCGGTCGATGCTCTGTGCCAGGCCCGGATGCAGGGTGATCAGGAAGCCCTCGCCGAGGAACATCGCCACCTGCTGAGGCACGTAGTTGAGGTCGGCATCGAAGGAGGAGATCCCTCGGTAGAGAATCAGGGTGTGTCCTTCGAACTCCTCGATCTTGGGCGGGTGGCGCTCACGATGGGCGTCGTCGATGGCCATGGGGTGGCAGCCAAAGCTCTCGAGAAGCTCGCGCTCCCCAGCCACTGTCTCGCCCTGCAGATCGATCCAAAGGCGACTGTCGGGTAACGCCTGCCAGCGGGCGATCAGTTCCTCGCCCCCGGCCATGGCCTCCCCCTCGGCGTTCACCATCAGCGTGCGTATCATGCGTCGGTCATCCTTGCGTGGCAGGCTTGGAGCGTTAGCGTCTCATGACAGGCACTCTAAGGCATGCCCGCCGAGGCTGCCCAACGCCATCGCCGATGCCATCCCGTCCAATTCCGTTCCGATTTCGACTCCGAGGAGCCTCCCATCAACGATTCTTCCAGAGGCCGCATTGCCGAGGTATTTCGCGCCTTCCTGATGCTCGGGATGACCTCCTTCGGCGGCCCCATCGCCCATCTGGGCTACTTTCGCACCGAGTTCGTGGCGCGCCGGGGCTGGCTGGACGAGCGCGCCTACGCGGATCTGGTCGCGCTGTGTCAGTTCCTGCCGGGGCCGGCCAGCAGCCAGGTGGGCTTCGCCCTGGGCCTGATGCGAGCCGGGCCGGTAGGCGCCCTGGCGGCCTGGTGCGCCTTTACCCTGCCCTCGGCGCTGCTGCTGGTGCTCTTCGCCCTGGGCGCAGCAAGCGTCGAAGGGCCCCTGAGCAGCGGCCTGATCCAGGGGCTGAAGATTGTGGCGGTGGCCATCGTCGCCCATGCGGTGTGGGGCATGGCCAGAAACCTGTGCCCGGACCGAATCCGCGCGACCATCGCCGTGGGCGCGGTGCTGCTGGTGGTCGGCGTGGACGGCGCGATAGGTCAGGTCTCGGCCATCCTGCTCGGCGGCCTGGCGGGGCTCTGGGCCTGCCGGGGTGGCCCCAGCGCTGGCGGCGACGCCCTGCACCTGCCGGTGACGCGCCGGGTGGGACTGGTCTGCCTGGCCGCCTTCGTGGCCCTTCTGGGCGGACTGCCGCTGCTGGTAATGGCCGGGGCGGGTTCCGGCATCGGCCTGGTCGACGCCTTCTACCGTGCCGGCGCCCTGGTGTTCGGTGGCGGCCACGTGGTGCTGCCGCTGCTCGAGGCCGAAATGGTGCAAAGCGGGCGCGTCGCCGCAGAGGACTTCCTGGCCGGCTACGGTGCGACCCAGGCGGTGCCTGGACCACTGTTCACCTTCGCCGCCTACCTGGGCATGGTCGGCACGGGAGGCGGCGTGGGCTTCGCGCTGCTGGCGCTGGTGGCGATCTTCATGCCGGGGCTGCTGTTGCTGCTGGCCGCCCTGCCTTTCTGGAACGCCCTGCGCTCCCGACCCGGCATCCAGGCTGGCTTGCGCGGCGCCAATGCCGCCGTGGTGGGCCTGCTCGGCGCGGCGCTCTACCACCCGGTATGGACCGGCGCCATTCTCGGCCCGGCGGAGTTTGCCCTGGCGCTGGTGGGCTTCGCCCTGCTGGCAGTGTGGAAGCTACCCCCCTGGGTCACCGTGCTGGTGTGCGGCCTGGGCGGCATGGCGCTGGGACTCGGCGGCGCCTGAAGGCAACCCGAGGGGAGGCGACGCCGGACGGCGGAGGCTGCTAATCTAGTCTCAGTTTCGCCCCCCGGGGCAACGACAGTCATCAAGGGAGAAGGTATCGATGAGTGAGCAGGTCTCTCGGATCATCGTCCCCGTGGACGGTTCACCAACGGCCGCTGCCGCGGCCCGTCACGCCAGCCTGCTGGCCAAATTACTGGACGTCCCGCTGCAGCTGCTTCACGTGATGCCGCTCAACGCGGCGGAGCTGTGCGATATTCCCGCCAACCGCCAGGCCGAGGCCGACCATGACCGGGCGGTGCGCCTCGAGATCGCCGAGGCGGCCTTTGCCAAGGCCCGCAGGGCGATCGATCCTGAGCTCACACCGGCTCCTAGCGAGGTAGTGCTGGAGGACAGCACCTTCATCCGTCACCCGGAGCGGGCCATCATCGCCCATGTCCGCAGTCAGCCCGCTTGCCTGCTGGTGCTCGGCGCGCGTCACCTGAGCGAGTTGGGCAAGTTCATGCAGGGTAGCGTCAGCAACGAGGTAGTCCACCGTGCGCGCTGCCCGGTGACCATTGTCCACGACGATGCGAGCCTGCAGGAGGCCTCAGGCATCGGTCAGGTGCTGCTGCCGGTAGATGGCTCGGCTCACTCCAACCAGGCGGCAGGACTGGCCGGCGAGCTGGCGCGCAGTGCCGGAGTGCCGGTGGAACTGGTGTTCTGCCAGCCCGGCGGCCAGGCCAACGGCATTGATGATGACGAAGAGAGTCAGGCCGAGCGGGTCTTTCGCCTGGGAAGAGAGGCCCTTGGCGAGATTCCGAAGGGCGTGGAAGAGGTTCTGCTCAGCGAGGAGCGCTTCGCCGAGGCCATCGTCTCACGCGCCCGCCACCACCTGGCAGAGCGGCCGATGATCGTCATGGGCCGGCGCGGGCTGGGTAAATGGCGCGAGTCGCTGCTCGGCAGCGTCAGCCATCGCGTCATCGATCTGGCGCCCTGCCCGGTCACCGTGGTGGTCTGACTATTCCTTCCCTGCCGGCCTTCCCTGCCGGCCTCGCCTCAGGCGAGGCCGGTGATGTCGCCCTCATTATCCAGTCCCATGCCCAGCGCTGCCGGCTCACGCGGCAGCCCGGGCAATGTCATCAGCTTGCCACACACCGCTACCAAGAAGCCGGCGCCGGCCGATAGCCGCAGCTCCCGGACCCGCAGCCAATGCCCCTTGATCAGGCCACCGTCGGCCGGATCGTCGGAGAAACTGTACTGGGTGCGAGCGATGCACACCGGCAACTGCCCGTAGCCGGCCCGCTCGAGGCGCTGCAGCATCTCCCTGGCCTCAGGCGAGAGCTCGACGCCGCTGGCCCCATAGAGCCGGGTGGCTATCGTCTCCAGCGCCTCCTCGACCGAGGCGCCATCGGGATACAGAGGCGCCACGTCGGCGACGCCTGCCGCCAGCCGTTGCTGTATCAGGCGGGCCAGGGTCAGGGCGCCCTCCCCGCCCCGGGCCCAGTGGTCGCAGTTCGCCATAGCCACGCCGAGTTGGCTGCAGCAGGCCAACAGCCGCGCCTGCTCGTCGTCGCTGTCGTCGGGAAAGGCGTTGAGAGCCACCACCGGCTCCAGGCCGAAGGCCCGGGCCACGGCCACCTGCCGGACCAGGTTATCGAGGCCGGCGGTAAGGGCCGCGAGATCCGGGTGCTGCATGGTCTCGCGGGTCGCCCCGCCGTGAAAGCGAAGAGCGCGCAGGGTAACCACGATCACCGCGGCATCCGGGAAGATACCGGATTGACGCGATTTGATATCGATGAACTTTTCCAGGCCCTGATCGGCGCCGAAGCCGGCCTCGGTGACCACCACCTCGCCAAGGGCCAGGGCCGCCCGGGTGGCCACCAGCGAGCTGCAGCCGTGGGCGATATTGGCGAAGGGGCCGCCGTGAATCAGCACCGGGGTGTGCTCGAGGGTCTGCACCAGATTAGGCGCCATGGCATCACGCAGCAGCACAGCCAGGGCACCCACTGCGCCAAGATCAGCCACGGTCACCGGGGTATCGTCGTGTCGCCAGGCCACCACGATGCGGCCGAGGCGGCGTTCCAGATCGGCGAGGTCCTCAGCCAGGCACAGAATTGCCATGATCTCTGAGGCGGCGGTGATCTCGAAGTTGCGCTCGCCCTGACCGGTATGAACGCGACGCAGGCTGCGATCGTTGAGGTCGAGCACCCGGGGCCACATCACCCGCTCGGGGTCGATCTCCAGGGCGTTACCCCAGTACAAATGGTTGTCGATCAGCGCGGCCAGGAGGTTGTGGGCCGAAGTCACGGCGTGGAAGTCGCCGTTGAAGTGCAGATTGATGGACTCCATGGGCACCACCTGGGCGCGCCCACCACCGGCGGCGCCTCCCTTCATGCCGAATACTGGTCCCAGCGACGGTTCACGCAGGCAGGCGAGAGCAGAGACTCCGAGGCAAGATAGGGCGTCCACCAGCCCCACGCAGGCGGTCGTCTTGCCCTCGCCGGCGGGGGTAGGGGTAATGGCGGAGACCAGCACCAGACGACCGCGGGGGCGGTCCTTCAAGCGTTGAAGCAGCGGCAGCGAGAGTTTGGCGCGGTAGTGGCCGAAGGGAACCAGATCCTCGGCGGCGATCCCCAGGCGCGCCTCGGCCAACGACAAGATCGGCTCGAGTGGGGCCCGGCGGGCGATTTCCAGATCCGTCGCCGGCGCGGCGGCGCCCTCGTTGCCGTCCACCTTTCGGGACATGGGGACTCCTCCGGGCCGGCACTGCCGGCAGCGTTTGCCGGTGCGTCAGGCCTCGTAGGCGGCCTTGAGGCGATAGAATTCGGTGACGATTTCGTCCATGGCGATCGGGTCATAGTCGCACAGGCCGCTGACCACCAGCTTCTTGGAGCCAGTTCCGACGGTCGCGCCACCGGACTGGATGCGAAATTCCAACAGGCAATCACCGCGCTTGCCGTTCACCGCCAGGGAGGAGCGATCCAGCGCCAGCTCCGGTAGCAGGCCATCGAGTCGGTCGAGGGAAAAGCCCATGCTGTCGTAGATCACCAGAGGGCGTCGGGGATTGAACATGACCCCCTTTTCTTCCATCAGCGGCTTGAGGTAATGGGGGAAGTTCTTGCCAGAGAAGGCCACGTAGCAGCGGGTAAAGGCCTCTACCACGACCTCGTCGCGGGTCGTCTCACCGCTGCGCTCCACTTCGAGGTAGCATTTTCCGTTCTCGTCGCAGACGCGAACAAGCCCATCCTCATGCTCCTGGAAACATAGCGGGGTGCCGTCACCCACCATGTTCAGGAAGCGAAAATCCATTCTCTGAGAAAGCCCGAAGCGTGCCAGCACCAGGGCAAACAGCAGGTCTCCCGGCACGCAGAAACGACGCGCTTCAGGATTGTGGATGGGGTTGTAGTCGCCTGCAATTCCCTTGGCGAAGCGACTTGCCTGCTCGGCGGAGATGCAGACTCGGCCTCCTGCCGGCGAATAGAATTCATCGAGAAACATGCGTGCTGTGCCTGCCCTGCGTCGTTGTCGATCCAGATCCTGCCGGCGGCTGCCGGAGGGCAGATGATGCCATAAAACCCTCGCCAACGAAGCCTCGTTAGGCGCTACCATGGGCTGGAGGGCAGAAGGAGCGACAACAAGATGGGCGAATATCGAGCGCCAAGGGGCGGAAGGTGGCGGTGGTTGGGCGGGTCGGCCGGCCTCGCTGTGCTGGCTCTGATTGGTGCGGCCCTGGCCCTGCCAACCCTACTGGACAGCGCCTGGCTGCAGGCCAGGCTCTCCAGCCAGGAGGGGCTGTCGATCCGCTGGGAGGGGTCCCGCCCTGGCTGGAACAGCCTGGCGGTGGAGTCTCTGGTCATCGAGCGTGAGGATGATTCCCTGCCGCTGGCCCTGGAGGTGGACACCGCCCGTCTGGAGCTCACCCTGCCCGCCTTGCTGACCCGGCGCCTGTCAATCCCGGAGCTCACGGCCAGCGGCCTGCGCCGGCTGGACATCGACGGCCACCGACTCAGCGGAGAAGGGCGGCTCACGCTGTCGGGCCTCGACCTCGCCCGTGACGAACTGGGGGTAGAGCGCCTTACCCTGGCCCTGGAGCAGGCCACGTTGACCCGCGACGGGCAGCGGCTGGCCGAAGATATCGCCCTGACCGCCGACCTGAGCACGGCTTCCTTCGACCCCGCAGCCCATCCCGGCCAGGCGGCACTGCGCTTTCTCTCCGGCGAACTTGCCCTGACGGCCCGGGCGGATGCCTGGGACCTCTTCAACCCCTACCTGGCAGAACTGGGTTGGCTTGGCCTGGCCGGTCGCGGCAGCCTCGAGGGCGAGCTGAGTATATCCCAGGGCAAACTGGCCCCGGGCAGCCGCCTGGTCCTCGTCTCCCCTGAACTCGGCGTCACTCTGGACGAAGCCGCCCTGCTGGCAGGCAGCGAGGAGGATGACACCGCCCCAACCTGGGTGATACCCGGTGAGACCTATCGACTGCAGGGAGCCGGCAGCGTGGTGGCACGCGTCGATGGGCAGGGCATCGAACCCGACGACGCGCCCGCCGGCCGGCTGACGGTGGCCCTGGAGAACCTCGCCATGCATCTTGGCAAGGACCCGACGCCGCTGCTGACGGGCCAACGCTTCGATCTCGATGCGCCGTTCCCGACGGACCTTGCCGCCATCCCAGCACCGCCCGATCATGCCGAACTGAGCTGGCAAGCGGCCACGGTGCCCGATGTTCGCGCTCTGGGGCGCTTCCTGCCGGAGCAAACTCCGTTGACGCTCGATGGCGGACGTGCCGCCCTGGACGGCCGACTGACCTACCGCAACGGCAAGCTCTCCGGTGCCTTTACCCTGGCCGGCGAAACGGTCGCCGTGACCCTACAGGAGCAGCCGCTCAGCGGTGACCTGCGTCTTGATCTGGCATTGGCCCTGCTGGACCCCGAGGCTCGCCGCCTGGATCTCTCCGGCACCCGCTTGAGGCTTGACGTCACCGGCGACGAGAGCGCCGATGCGCTGATGCTAGACCTGACCCTCGAGGCCGCCCAGGCAACCTCCCGGGTGGCACTGGACGCACTGCGTGACCACCCCCAACCACCCTTGGACGGCGAACTGGCTCTCTCCGGGCGCCTGGACAGGCTGGGATTCCTGAATCCCTTCCTGGCAGGCCTGTTCGAGGGCCGCGGCATTGGCTTAACCGGGGGCGGCGAGCTAAGGGCCAGGGCGCGACTGGTCAATGGACGAATCGACGCTGGCAGCCGTTTGGCCGTGATCAGCGACGCGCTGGGAGTGAGCCTGCCCCATGTCCGCGCCGAGGGCAGAGGCACCTTCGCCGCCGAGTGGCACGACGACGATTCTCTGCCGCTGCGGCTGGATGCCCGCCTGGAGGAGGCCAGAATGAGCCGCCACCGTGACGGTGCCAAACTGTTGGAGGGCGCCCGCCTGATTCTGGAAGCCGAGGGCCACCCGCCGGAGGCGGGCGAATCGCCACTGCCTCAGCGGGCGACGCTCGACTGGGAGGGGGCCAAGCTGGCCGATGTGGCCGCGCTGGCCCTCTACCTGCCCGAGGGCGCTCCGTTCACTCTGGCCGGCGGCCGGGCCAGCAGTAGAGGCCGCCTGGTGTTCGAGGACGAGCGCGTGCGCGGTGAACTCCGGCTGGCAGGTCGCGAGATCAGCGGCCAACTGCTCGGCGAGGCGGTCTCCGGCGAGATGACCCTCGACCTGACGCTGAACGAAGCCGCTTTGGACGGCAGCGCCATCGACCTCTCCGGCAGCCGTCTGTCGCTGTCCGCAGCGGCGGCGGGCAACGCCGAGGCCGAACAGCAATTGGGCAGCGTGCTGGTAGCCCGTGTGGCACGCTTCGCTCATCTGAATGAGCCCGACACCCGCCAGGGGCGACTGGTACTGGAGGGCATGGTCGACCGCCTGGGTTTCCTGGACGCCTTTCTCCCCCGGGAGCATGGGCTCACCCTGCGTGGCCGCGGGCGGCTCGAGGCCGACCTTCACCTGGGCGGCGAGCAATTGCTGGCGCCGAGTCACCTGCGGGTGGATGCCGATGACCTCGCGGTGGGCTTCCTCGACTATCAGGCGCAGGGGCGCGGCGAACTCGACGCACGGCTCGAGGGTGAGGCGACCAGCCCCGGTGCCCGGCTTTCGCTCTCGCTGCCGCGATTCGCCCTGCGCCGCGAGGCGGAGGAAGAGCGCACCTGGCTGAGCGGACGCCACCTGTCCCTGGTGACGTCCACATCCTTCTTCTCAATGGACCCGGAGCAGGTCGAGGTTGACACCTTCACTACCCGGGTGATGTTGCCCATCGTCGAAGTGCCGGACCTGGCCCTCTACAACGCCTACCTGCCAGAAAACGCCGGAGTCGAGCTGCTCGGCGGGCGTGCCAGCCTCGAGGCGACGCTGGAACTGGAGGGCCTGGGCGCCCGCGGGGATCTGGTGCTGCAGGCCTTTGGCACCGAACTGCGTCTGGTCGGCCAGCGGCTGACGGGAGACATGCGTCTGGAGGCGCGCCTGCGCGAGGGCGATCTGGCCGACCGGCGCTTCGATGCCTCCGGCTCGCTGTTGCGCCTGGACAACATCACCCGCCGTGATGCCGACGGCCAGGGCGAGGCCGGCTGGTGGGCTCGCCTGGTGCTGGAGGAAGGCCGGCTCACCTGGGCGGAGCCGCTGGAGGTGAATGCTCGCCTGGGGCTGACCATGCGAGACAGTGGCTTGCTGGCGAGGCTTTTCCTGGCCGGTGCCCGGGAACGAGACTGGCTGGGCCGACTGCTCACCGTGCGCGACATACGCGGCGAGGCGCGATTGACCATGGAGGCCGACGGCATCCGCCTGGAGGAGGCTCGGCTGGAAGGCGGCCCGCTGTCGCTGTTGGCCGATCTGGCGTTTCGCGAGGAGCGTCTGGACGGCCAGCTTTTCGCCAGGCTGGGGCGCCTGGCCGTTGGGGTAGCGCTCCAGGACGGCGAGCGAACGCTGCGCTTCCTGCAGCCGCGCCGCTGGTTCGAGAATGCCAGTCAGGAAACGGATGAACCCCTGGTGGAAACGACGCCGGATTCGTTCCGGGAAGCTCTGACTCCACGCTGATCCAACGCCATTCGGGTCGTATCGGTCGCTGTATGAACCAAGGTCCCGAAGCAGATCGTTAGCATGCAAAAAAAGCATGCAAAACGGCTCTGCGACGGGGCCTGGCCCCATATTGCACTGCACCATGGCATGTTAAGATGCGCGCGCTTACTGACTCTCCTCCGCAACCCCTTCCTTGGGACACTGCAGCCATGCTGATAAACGACAGAACCGCCCTGCGGCCCCGGCGCCTCATCCGGTGGCCGAGTTTTCTCGTACTCGCATTTCTCTCTCTGCTGTTCAGCCCCACCGCCCATGCGGTAACCGGCACACTGGACATGACCGGCTCTCTTGTCGGCGTACTAGCCGTGAGTATCTTCGTCCTCGCCTATGTCCTCGTCATGGGCGAGGAGAAGCTGCACATGCGCAAGTCCAAGCCGGTGCTGGTCGCCGCCGGCATCATCTGGGCGCTGATCGGCTGGGTCTACGTGCAGTCGGGCATGCCGAACGAGGCCGAGCACGCCTTTCGCGAGACCCTGCTCGAGTTCACCGAGCTGATGCTATTCCTGCTGGTGGCGATGACCTATATCAACGCCATGGAGGAGCGCCGAGTGTTCGACGCACTGCGCTCCTGGATGGTGCGCAAGGGCTTCAGCTACCGCCAGCTATTCTGGATCACCGGCGTGCTGGCCTTTCTGATATCGCCCATCGCCGACAACCTGACCACCGCCCTACTGATGTGCGCCGTGGTGACCAAGGTCGCCGAAGGCGACAAGCGCTTCATCAACCTCTGCTGTGTCAACATCGTGGTGGCCGCCAACGCCGGCGGTGCCTTCAGCCCCTTCGGGGACATCACCACCCTGATGGTGTGGCAGTCAGGCATGGTGAAATTCTATGAGTTCTTCGATCTGCTGGTGCCTTCGCTGGTCAACTACCTGATTCCGGCCGTCGTGATGAGCGCCTTCATCAAGAACCGCAAGCCCGACAGCGTGCAGGAAGACGTCTGGCTGAAGCGTGGGGCACGGCGAATCATCGCGCTGTTCCTGCTCACCGTGGCTACCGCCGTGGCCTGCCACACTCTGCTGAACCTGCCGCCTGTGCTGGGCATGATGACGGGGCTCGGCTATCTGCAGTTCTTTGGCTACTACCTGCGCCGCACCCTGCCCCACTCACTGGAAAAGAAGCGCACCCGCTACAGCCGGCGTGGGGATGACAAGAAGCTGGCCCAGCTGGGCAGCGTGGTACCGTTCGATGTCTTCAATCGCGTGGCCCGCGCCGAGTGGGACACCCTGCTATTTTTCTACGGCGTGGTCATGTGCGTCGGCGGGCTTGGCTTCATGGGCTACCTGGGACTGCTCTCGGAGGCGCTCTACACCGGCTGGGGAGCCACCTGGGCCAATATCGCCCTCGGCCTGATCTCGGCGGTGGTGGACAACATCCCGGTGATGTTCGCGGTGCTGACCATGCAGCCGGAGATGTCCCACGGGCACTGGCTGCTGATCACCCTGACCGCCGGCGTCGGCGGCAGCCTGCTGTCCATCGGCTCCGCCGCCGGCGTGGCGCTCATGGGGCAGGCACGCGGCAACTACACCTTCATGGGCCACCTACGCTGGGCGCCGGTTATCGCTATCGGCTACGCCGCCAGCGTAGCCACCCACCTGTGGCTCAACGCCCACAGTTTTACCGTCTTCAACTGATTCACCCTCTCCAAGTGAGTCCCATCCCGGCGGCAATCGCCGCCGGGCCTTTTCCTCCGTTGAGGGTCCCGCTTTACATTGCCTTCCAATGATGTAGCTTGAGTTGAATAGGCCAGTACAAGGTAGCCTCGCGAATGAACGCGGCGGATGCAAAAACTAAAAACAGCCGGCCATGTGGTATGCAGGAGTGAAGGTAAGCGCCCGGAGCCCCGCACAAGACGGAGCCCGTGGCTGAAGCGAATCACCTGAAGGGAACTGATACGCCGATGCTGTCCTACATCCCGTCACCCTCACCGGTGACACTACGCTGTCTGTCCAGACGAGATGAGGCTTGCCGGTGGCATGGCTGAGGTACGGCCTGCTGTCAGCCCTGCTGGCGCTGGCGTGGCCCCCCATGGCGGCGGCTGACGAGAGCCAGGTGCTGCTGGTGGCGCACCCGGAGGTCCGCACCACCCGCCTGACCCGAGACACCACCCGGGCCATATTTGCCATGCGGCAGCGCACCTGGCCGGATGGCCAAGCGGTCAGGGTTTTTGTGCTTAACAATGACGACCCCGTTCATGGCCATTTCGTCAAGGAACGTCTTTCCGTCTATCCGCACCAGCTTCAGCTGGCATGGGACCGCATGGTGTTCTCCGGTACCGGCCAGGCCCCTATGCGAGTCTTCTCCCAGGCCGAAATGCGCGAGCGCATCGCCAACACCCCCGGTGCCCTGGGCTATCTAGAAAGGGAGTATCTGGATGATCGTGTCCAAGTCGTTTCAACGGAGTGAGCCTCGCGTCTGTCTCGTGCTGGCTGCCCTGCTGTTGGGCGGCACAAACTCGGCGGCGGCAGACAGCAGCATGCTGGATACCCTGCAGATGCATGGCTTTCTCAGCCAGGCGCTGGTGATCACCGATCGCAATGACTTCTTCGGCCCTAGCAGCAGCGGCAGCGGCAGCGGCAGTCTTAAATACACCGAGATCGGCGCCAACGCCTCCATCCGCCCCCACCAGGACGTGCTAATCGCCGCCCAGGTGCTCAGCCGGCGCGCCGGCGGAGATGGCAGTGACGCCAAACCTGAACTTGACTACGGCGTCGTCGACTACCAGATGGTCTCTAATCAGCAGCGCACCCTGGGCGCTCAGCTCGGCCGTTTCAAGAACCCCTTCGGATTCTACAACCAAACCCGCGATGTGGCCTTTACCCGCCCTAGCATCCTGCTGCCCCAGTCGATCTACTTTGACAGGACAAGATCGTTGGGTCTTGCGGGCGATGGCATAAGTATTTACCTAGAAGAGCGGTTACCAAAGGGCATTCTCAGAACGCAGGTCGGCGCCGGAAAAGCCCAGGTCGGCGATGACGTTGAGAGAACATTAGGGCTTGAGGCTCTTCCTGGCTCACTGGACTCTCAATCTTCCGCTATAGGCCAGATACGCTACGAGCATGATGGCGGCCGCTTCATTGCTGCACTTAGCACTGCAAGCGCTGAGGCAAAATATTCATCACCCATCGAGTCACTTGATGATGGCCGATTCAAATTTCGTCCTTGGATAGTTTCACTTCAGTACAATGCCGAAAATTGGAGCCTGACAGGCGAATATGCAGTTCGAAAATTATCGCTTGATAACTTTGATGCTTTCAGAAATTTTGAAACCACTGGCGAAAGCTGGTACCTCCAGTACAGTCGTCGGATCAATGATGAGTGGCAATGGTTTACACGTTACGACAGTCTTTCGAATAACAGGAGTGATCGGTCAGGAAAAAAATTCGAGGCCCAGACTGGAAGGCCTGCGCATAGCCAATATGCTGACGATATAACACTTGGTGTTCAATGGACCCCGATGTCGAGGTTGATGCTTGCCGCTGAATATCACCACATTGATGGTACCGGCTGGCTTCCAACCCAGGACAACCCGGACCCGGCCGATACAAGCCGCCGCTGGAACATGCTGCTGTTCCAGCTCTCGCTGCGCTTCTGACCGGCCCGAGGCTCCCCATGCGCTCGACCCTCCGAAGGCCCTGTCGCCTTAGCCTCACCTGGCGAGTCATCGCCCTCAGTAGCCTCCTGCTGGTGCTGCTGGTGGCGCTATTCGCGTGGCTGGTTCATGCCAACCTGACCCGCCAGTTCGAGACGAGCCGCACCGAGCACGGCGAACGCCAAGTACGCGAGATCCGCCTGGCCCTGGATCGCTCAGAGGAGGGACTTCGCCAACTGGCCTCCTTGGTGGCGTCGGGACAGGGCCTCGGCGATGCGCTCCAGGCCAGCCAGCCAGATCTGCTGGTCGACTCCCTCGAGACCCAGTGGCCCACGCTGCAGCTGGAGGCCGGAATCGACGAGATACTCGTTTACAATACTGCGGGTAATCAGCTTGCTAGCTGGGGCGAAGGGCAGTCCCATAACGAGCGACCGATCCAGGAGTGGGTGCGCCGTGTCCTTGGCGAAGAGGTGCCCCTCACCGCCCTGCGCTGCTCAAGCGACTGCCGGCAGTATGCGGCCGTACCGGTGCTTGTCGACGGAAGGAGCGTCGGCGCAGTGATTCTGTCTCGCTCACTCGCCGACGTCACTCGCCAGGCCCAGCAAGTCTCAGAGAGTGACGTGGCCCTGCTGGTGGTAGGCAGCCCGGCCGACAAGGAACTCCCCGAGGAGCGCGCGATTCCCGCCTGGAGGGGGCAGCTTATCGCCATGACCCGCCAGGAGACTTATCTGCCGATTCTGAAGAGTACCGCCTCCCTGGTTTCGGTCCGTGAATTGGAGCGCCAGACGTTACGCCTGGGATATCGAGGAAAGAATATCGAGCTCAGCGCGGTGCGCATGGACGAAGATGAAGACCGCCGCAGCACCGGCTACTTCCTGATCGCCACGGACATCACTTCACAGATCAAGGCCATCGCCCGTGACACCCGAGTGCTTGTCGCCGTGGGTGTCGGGGGATGGCTGGTGGCAGAACTGCTGTTGCTGGCAATCCTGCTCAGCCCCATGGCGCGTCTGCGGCGGATCGCCAGCGCGCTGCCTGCCCTGGCACAAGGAGGATTCAACGAAGCCAGGGCCTCCATACCTCGTCCCCGGCGCATCCTCGCTGACGAGATTGACGTGCTTCAGGGCACCACTCTGGCGCTGGCCGACCAGCTCGAGACCCTGGAAGAGGAAGTCTCCGCCCGGGGCGAGCAGCTTGCCGAACGGGTCCAGGACCTGGCCAGGGAGCGCGACTTCATTGGCAGCCTGCTGGATACCGCCAGGGTCTTCATCGTCACCCAGGATGCCAGTGGGCGCATCGGACTGGTCAACGACTACGCTCTGACGGTCATGAGCACCAGAGAGGAGACACTGGTGAACCGCCTGTTCGAGGATGTCTTCCCGCCGGGGCAAGCGTCGAGAGGAAGGCCAAGTGCCACGCTGAACATGGAGGAACGGCCTCTGGTCACCGCCGATGGCCAGCAGCACACCATCGCCTGGTACCACGCCCCGCTCCCTGGCGGAAACGGAACGGCACCCGGAAGGATATCGGTCGGCCTGGACATCACCGAACGCAAGGCCGCCGAGACGCGCCTTACCTGGCTGGCCGAGCGTGACCCCCTGACTGGGCTCTACAACCGCCGCTATTTCCAGGAGTCTCTCAGCGGAGCACTCCAGCATGGTCTGAGCGGGGCCATGCTGCTGATGGACCTGGACCAGTTCAAGGACGTCAACGAACTCAGCGGCCACCAGGCGGGCGACCGCCTGTTGCGCCTTGTGGCGAACGTGCTCAGCGAGGAGCTCGGTCACCGCGGCATTCTCGCCAGGCTCGGTGGCGACGAGTTCGCCCTGCTGCTCAAAGAGGCAGACGCCGATCTCGCCGTACGCATCGCCCAGCAGATCAATCAGATCCTCGAGGGCACCAGATTCATGGTCGAGGAAAGGCACCATCGGATATCGGCCAGCACCGGCATCGCCCTGTTCCCGGAGCATGCCGACAATCCCATCGACCTGATGGCCAGCGCCGATATGGCCATGTACAAGGCCAAGGCGTCAGGTACCCAGCGCTGGCACTTGCTCTCCACGGCGCAGGGTGCACGCGAAGAGCTGCAGCAGCGGGTTTTCTGGGAGGAACGCGTTCACCGTGCCCTGGAGGAAGACGCCTTCGAGCTGATGGTGCAGCCCATCGTCCGCCTGGAAGACCGCGACGTGCGCCACTACGAGGTGCTGATACGCATGCGCGACGAGCAAGGCGGCCTGATCTCGCCAGCGGCATTTATCCCGGTAGCCGAGCGCAGCGGGCAGATCATCGCTGTGGATCGCTGGGTCCTTCGCCACAGCCTTCAAGCCCTTAGCCGGCTCCAGGAACAAGGGATTAGCCTGGCGGTAAACCTCTCCGGGCAGTCCCTGCATGACGAAGAGCTCAAGCAATATCTCACCGAGGAGCTTGCCGCCAGCGGCGCCGACCCCGAGCGTCTGATCCTGGAGATCACCGAAACCGCCGCCGTAACCGACTTTTCCACGGCCCGGGGCGTGCTGCAGACACTCCGCGACCTTGGCTGCCGCACGGCCCTGGACGACTTCGGGGTCGGCTTCAGCAGCTTCCACTACCTGGGCCAACTGCCGGTTGACTACATCAAGATCGACGGCAGTTTTATCCGCAACCTGTCAGTTAGCGCTGAAAGTCGCGTGATCGTCAGGGCGATTGCCGATATCGCCGCCGGATTCGGCAAGCAAGCCATTGCCGAATTTGTCGACCAGGAGGCGCTGGCCCCCCTACTGCAATCCTATGGAATTGCTTACGGACAAGGCTATCATTTTGGCATGCCCGTACCGATTAAGAAGATAACCGAAAACACAAATAAAAACGGTTCTTCATGAGCGTTTGGCCAACATCGGAGCCAAAGCTGACACTGGAAATTTGCAGTACCTTACATAAGGATGTATGGAAATGAAAGCCATTCCCGAGGTCGAGCCAGCGGCACTGGAAAGAAAGGACCTCCTCCGCCAATTTGGCGAAGACTTTGCATTTATAATTGCATCAAATGAGGAGCAAAAGCGACAGGCTTTCGCCCTCAGACATGACGTCTTCATAAAGGAACTTGGCTATGAAATGCATGAAGACGAAGAGCAAATGCTGGAGTTTGACGAGCATGACCATAAGGCAATTCACTGCCTTATCCGTCATAAAAGAACAGGGGTCATCGCCGGCTGCCTAAGACTCATCATCCCCAGCAAAAAAGATCAGGAAAAAGGTTATCTTCTCCCTATTGAATTACATGGCGAAGACTGTCTAGATCACACAACTCTTCGCCCCAAATTTTTGCCAAAAGACCAAATTTGCGAAGTCTCACGACTCGCAATTGCCAGAGAATTTCGGGAAAAAAAGGGTGAAAATCCAGCACTCGCTAACCATAATTTTACTTCTTATGAAATAAAGACATTCTCCATCATATTGATAGGCCTGTTCCTTTGCACCTACACAATTGTAGGTCTAACGGAAAAGCGACATGTATTTGCGATGATGGAACCTAGACTTCCTAGAGCACTTTCTCTTTCCGGCTTTCATTTTTCCAAAGTAAGCAAAACTATCAACTATCATGGCAAGCGGAACGCCTTCTACATAGACCATAGCAAGGCAGAGAAAGAGATTCATCAGGATCTGATCCAACTATACGCCAAGATTCAAAGCGAACTCTCTCTGCAAATTGATGAAACTATCACCACAGATACTAGGAACACACAGTCTGCTTGACTCATGGCTTCAAGCTTACAACCCGCCAATGGAAAGAACCGGCCCGAGAGTCAGCGTCTCCTTCCGGCGCAGTACCATGACGGCCAGCACATTTCGGTGGCCACCTCACACTAGGTCAGTGCTAACACCTAGGGCGAGGGTGTGATGCCGTTGTCCGGGTTCACCGCCTCGACCAGGCCATCGAGAATCCGAAACTCCAGCGGATGATCTTCCTGCCGAGCCAGCACGAATAGCAAGCTCTGATGGAGGTGTTCTGCCCGCTTCAGGGCTTATTTGGGTGGGCGCCTCGACTGCTCTGGCCGGATCATCTTGACCCGCACTTTGGGCCGAGGGGCGACAGGGAACGCCGCACCTTCACCGCCTGCCTCATCAGATGACGGAGGAGGCATGATGTTCACCCAGGCAAAGATGGGCAGCGCCCATTTCCAGTAGATAGCGCCCAGGCGCAGGCTCAGTGTCACCAGCAGCGCCAGGGCAACGGTTAGAGTGCCGGGGGAGGACAGAGCATCCAGCACCACATAGGTAATGCCTCCGGCGATGGCCGCCGTGGCATAGATCTCCTGACGAAGCACCATGGGCACCCGGTGCGCCAGGAGGTCCCGGATCATGCCGCCGGCCACCCCCGTGAGGACCCCCATCAGCACCGCGACGACTCCCGGTGCGTCGAGCAGCAACGCTTTGTGGGTTCCGATCACTGTGAACAGCGCCAGCCCGAAGGCATCGGCCACCGGCAGGAACCCTCGGTTGAGACGGTGAATATAATGAAAGCTGATAATCGAGAGTCCCACGGTCGCCAGGATCACCCAAAGGTAAGTGGGATCAGTGACCCAGAAGACGGGCCGAACGCCGAGCACCAGGTCACGCAGGGTCCCGCCACCGATGCCGGTCACCGCTGCCAGCACCAGCATGCCGAAGGGGTCCATGCGCGAGCGACAGGCCAGGATCACGCCTGACAGCGCGAAGACAATCACCCCCGCCATGTCCAGCCAATAGATCAGACCGCTCACCGTTGCTTGCCTCCTGCCAGATCATTGGTAAATAGGCGCACAGCATACCTCGATCAAACCTCGTTGACTCGCCAGCAAAACCGTAGCCTCCCTGTCCTGCCCTGGCCAAGGCAATCGTAGCCCGAAGCGCGGTAACCGAGTACCCTCAAGGCACTCTTGCCTCGGCTCTGCCTTATTCTTCTGCGAGCTACCTTCTGCCCCGAGCCACGGAACCCCCCATGGACTGGAACCCCGCCGTCATCTGGCTGATTATCGCCCTGCTGCTGGGCCTTGCGGAACTCGCCACCGGTGGCCTGGTGCTCATGGCACTCGCCGGCGCTGCTCTGCTGACCGCGGCCCTGGCTGGCCTGGGTCTGTCACTTTCCTGGCAGCTCATAGGCATGGGGGTTTTCTCCGGCGCGCTGGTACCGCTGGCGATATGGGTGATCCGCCCGTGGTTTTCCCCCCGCGGGGTGGCCTATGGCACCACCGGTACCGGGGTTGAGAGAGGCCACACCTATACGACCCTCAAGCGCGATTTCGACGGCGCCAGCGGCGTCAAGATCAATGGCGACTTCTATCGCCTGCGCGTCGCCGACTCCGATAAAGGAGGCGGCAAGACAGAACTGCCAGCTGGCACTTCCGTCATCTTTCAGACCTTCGATGGCACCACCGCCATCGTTCGCCTTGCACACCCGGCGCCGGATTCGAGCGCCAACCACCACCCGGAGTAATTCCGCATGGATCTTCCCGTCAGCCCGGGGCTAATCATCGCCCTGATCATCGTCGTCATCGGTATCATGATCATCGCCAAGGGGCTGGTGGTCGTCCGCCAGTCGGAAGTGATGGTGATCGAGCGCCTGGGGTCGTTCAATCGGCTGCTGGAGAGCGGTATCAACATCATTGTCCCCTTCATCGACCAGCCCCGCGCCATTGCCATGATTCGCTATCGCAAGATGGGCGAGGAGTACCACGCCATCACCAGCCATGAGACGCGGATCGATCGTCGCGAAACGGTGATGGACTTCCCCGGCCAGCCGGTCGTGACCACCGACAACGTCACGGTGAATATCAACGGCGCGCTCTACTACCAGATCATCGACCCGAAGCGCGCCGTCTATGAAGTCGAGAACATGAGCCAGGCGGTGGAGGTGCTGGCCAAGACCACCCTGCGCTCGGTGGTCGGCAAGATGGAACTCGACAAGCTGTTCGAGTCCCGGGCCGAGGTCAACAACGAGATCCAGTCCGCCATGGAAGAGGCCGCTTCCAAGTGGGGGGTCAAGATCTCGCGGGTGGAGGTCCAGGACATCGCCATGCCCGAGGAAGTGGAGTCCGCCATGCGCCTGCAGATGGCCGCCGAGCGCAAGCGTCGCGCCACGGTCACCGAGGCCGAGGGCGAGAAGTCCGCTGCCATCGCCATGGCCCAGGGCCAGCGCGAATCATCGATCCTCAACGCCCAGGGTGACAAGGAGTCGGCCATCCTGCGCGCCCAGGGCGAGCAGGAGTCGATCAAGCTGGTGCTAAACGCGATAGGCGACAGCGAGGAGAACAAGCGCACCGTGGTGGGCTACCTGCTCGGCCAGAGCTACATCAAGGTGCTGCCGACCATGGCCAAGGACGGCGAGCGGGTCTTCGTGCCCTACGAGTCCTCCGCCCTGCTCGGCTCCATGGGCATGTTCCGCGAGATGGCCGGCTCACCGGAAGACGCCGTGGCCAGCCACCTGAAGACCAGCGGCAACCGCAGCGGCCTGCGCGGCGGCGTGGTGGGTGGTGCGGCCAGCGGCGGCTGAGCCTGCCATGGCATCGGCCAGGGTCGATGCCATGCAAGACCCTGGCCCGCAACGACACCGGCCCGCCATCTGGCGGGCCGGTGTCGTTTACACCTTGAGATACGTTACCCCAGCTGAAACGGATACACCGAGCCGATACGCAGCAGCGAGGAGAGCTCGTCCAGGGCGGTGAGGGTCTCCCGGACCAGAGCCGGATCGGCAAGCTCCTCGGGCGCCAGACGGTCGCGGTAATGGCGCTCCACCCAGGCGACCAGTTCACCGTGCAGGGCGTCATCCAGCAGCACCCTTCCGTCCAGGGCGGTGCGCTCCTTGGCCGAGAGCACCACCCGCAGGCGAAGGCAGGCGGGGCCGCCGCCGTTGCGCATGCTCTGCTTGACGTCCTTGACCACCACCTCGCCGATGGGGTTGGCCCCGGCCAGCAGGTGGTCATGCAGGCAACGCCACACCGCCTCGTTCTCCCGACACTCCCCGGGCACCACCAGGGTCATGGACCCGTCCGGGTTGGAAAGCAGTTGGGAATTGAAGAGATAGGAGCCTACCGCGTCCGCGAGACTCACCGCCTCGACGGGCACGCGCACCGGGATCAGCGGCGCGCTCATCCGCTCGCGCAGCGCCTCCAGGGTGCCCTGCTCGTCGAGGAAGGCCATCTCGTGGTAGAGCAGCACCGGACCGTTGCCCACCGCGATCACGTCATTGTGGAAGACCCCGGCATCGATGGCGTCGGGATGCTGCTGGGCGAAGACCACCTGATGGTCGGCCAGGCCGTGCTGGCGGGCCACCGCCTGGCTCGCCTCCAGGGTCTGACGGGCCGGGAAGCGCTGGGGAGCGGGCGAGCTCTCGCTGCCCCAGCCAAACGCCTCGCGGCCGTAGACGAAGAGATGCACGCCGGACTCACCGTGCTCGCCACACAGCCGAGTATGGTTGGCCGCCCCTTCGTCGGAGAAGGCCGGCGTCGCCGGCAGCGCAGGGTGGTGGGCGAAGTACGCGTCATCGCGGAAGATCGCCTGCAGCACCCGGCCGGTGGTGGCCGGCTCCAGGAAGCGATGGAAACTCGATTGCAGGTTGGCCGGGGTCACGTGCAACCGGCCATCCGGGGCGTCCGGGCTCGGCGTCACCGTGGCGGCGTTGGCGGTCCACATGCTCGAGGCGGAGCAGACCGCCCGCAGGATCTGCGGCGCCTCGCCGGCGGCCCGCGCCAGCACTCGCTCGTCGCTGCCGGCGAAGCCCAGCGCGCGCAGTGCGCCGAGGTCCGGGCGCTGCTGGGGGGGCAGCACCCCCTGGAGGTAGCCGGCGTCCATCAGCGCCTTCATCTTGGCCAGCCCCTGCAGGGCGCCTTCCCGAGGATTGGCCACCAGGCCGCCATGGCGCATCGACGCCACGTTGCCCATCGCCAGTCCGGCGTAGTTGTGGGTCGGTCCCACCAGGCCGTCGAAATTCACCTCGCGGTAGTCCGCAAGGGGGGTCGCCTCGCCCATATGTCGGCTCACAGGCTTACCCCGGGCGGCAGCTGGTCGGGCAGGTGCAGATCCTCACTCTCCATGGAAGCCACCGGATAGGCGCAGTAGTCCGCCGCGTAGAAAGCGCTGGGGCGGTGATTGCCGCTCTGCCCGACGCCACCGAAGGGTGCGTCGCCGGAGGCGCCGGTGGTCTGGCGGTTCCAATTGACGATGCCCGCACGGATACGCAGCAGAAAGTCATCCCAGTCGGTGCGCTCGCCGCCGATCAGCCCGGCGGCGAGGCCATAGCGGGTGTCATTGGCCAGCCGGATCGCCTCGTCCCAGTCGCGGTAGCGCTGCACCTTGAGCAGGGGACCGAAGTGCTCCTCGTCGGGCAGGGCCAGGCCCGTCACATCGATCAGCCCCGGCGAGAGCAGACTGGTGCCCTCCTTCAGGCGCTCCATTCGAGCAAGCACCGTCCCGCCGAGCTCTTCAAGCGCCGCCTGGACCTCGAGCAGTCCATCGGCGACCGCCACGCTAACCAGACCGCCGTAGAAGGGCGCGGGTTCGCTGAAAGGGCCGGCCACGTGCAGCCGCGAGATGGCATCGGAGAGCGCGTCGAGAAGATGATCCCCCACCGGCCCCTCGGGTACGATCAGGCGCCGGGCGCAGGTACAGCGCTGGCCGCCGGAAAGGAAGGCCGACTGCAGGATGGTCAGCACCGCGGCGTCCTGGTCGGGCACGTCCTTCACCACCAGCGGGTTGTTGCCGCCCAGCTCGAGGGCCAGGATCTTGTCGAACTGGCCGGCGAACTGTTGATGCAGCAGCCCGCCCACCCTGGCGCTACCGGTGAACAGCAGGCCATCGATGCCCGGATCGGCGGCGAGCGCCTGGCCGACGTTTGCCGCCCCCTGCACCATGTTGATCACCCCGGCGGGCAGCCCCGCCTCCATCCAGCACTGCAGGATGAGATCGGCGGTCAGCGGCGTCTGCTCGCTCGGCTTGAAGACCACGCAGTTGCCGGCCAGCAGCGCCGGCACCATATGGCCGTTGGGCAGGTGGCCGGGGAAGTTGTAAGGGCCAAAGACCGCCATCACGCCGTGGGGACGGTGGCGAAGCACAGCCCGGGCGTCGCCCAGGTCTCGCTCCCGCTGGCCGGTGCGCTCCTGGTAGGCGCGGATGGAGAGCGCCACCTTCCCGATCATCGACCCCACCTCCGTGCGCGATTCCCATAGCGGCTTGCCGGTCTCATGGGCGATCGCCGCCGCCAGGTCTTCGCGGTGGTGCTCCAGCACCTCGCGAAAGCGCTCCAACAGCGCCTGGCGCTCGGCGAACGGGGTGCGGGCCCAGCCGGGAAAGGCTTCGCGGGCGGCCACCACGGCGGCACCCACCTGACCCGGGCTGGCGGCATGGCCCTCCCAGAGGTGATCGCGGGAGACCGGGTCGTGCTTGGCGAAGATCTTTCCCTCACCAATCTGCCAGATGCCGCCCAGCAGCAGCTGTCGTGTCGCCTTCATCAGCCTTCCTCCTCGGTATCCAGAATGCGCAGGTCGGCGCCGGTTTCCACCTCGAGCCGCGCCGCCTCGTCAGGGGAGAGCCTGATCACACCCGACTCATCGGGCGGGCTCTTCACCCAGGCGGCGCGGAACTCGGCCATTCCGGTGGTGGCGGCGAGCCAGCGCGGTCGCGAGCCCGCCTCTCCCGACGCTGTTGGGTCGACCTCGGCCCGACAGCGCCGGGAGAGGCGAACGCTACGAACGTCGTCGATGTAGGCCTCCACGGTAGGGCCGCCGTCGAAGATGTCGATATATCCCTCCCAGCGCAGCCCCTCCTTCTTTAGCATGGCCAGCGCCGGTCGGGTCTGCTCATGAACTTGACCGATGCATTCCCGCGCTTCCTCAGAGAGGAAAGGCGTGTAGATCGGATACTTGGGCATCAGCTCGCCAATAAAACTTTTCTGTCCCAACCCCGTGAGCCGATCAGCGTCGCTGAAGTCCAGCGGAAAGAAGTGGCTGCCCAGGCAGTACCAGAAGGGGCTCCTGCCGTGTTCATCGAAGACGCCGCGCATCTCCGCCAGCACCTTGTCGGGGAAACGGTCGCGGAACTCCGCCATGAACAGCCAGCGCATCATGGAGAGCAGCGCCCCGTTTCGCTCATGATGCCGGTCGCCACCGCGGTATTCCGGACGCAGGAACAGCGAAGCCACCTCGGCATCGCCGGTGTGATCGGAACACAGGAACAGGCTGTCGATGGTGCGATGCAGGTCGAGCTGTACCGAGGAGTGGGCCAGGGTGCCCACCCGATAGTGGTAGAAGGGCACCTCGCGCCCCACCTCTCCCTCGATGGCGCAGCAGCCAGCCAAGTGGCCGCTGGTCTCATCCTCGAGCACGAAGAAGTAGTTGCGCCGGTCTGCCGGCACGCGCTCCTCGAAGGCACTCACCGCGGCGGCGATCTTGCCGGCCAGGAACTCTCGATTGTCGGGCAGCGAGGTAAAGCCTACGCCGGTCTCCCGGGAGAGCGCCTGCAGCTCGTCCAGGTCACTCTCGGCGATCGGTCGAATGCGCATCACAGCTCTCCCTCGTCATAGCCCGGGTCGCGCTCCTCGACGCTGCCCTCGGCCATGCCGGGAAGCGCGAGCGGCGCGGCCAGCACCGCGCGCCCCTCCCCCACGCCCAGCCGCTCGGCGTGCTCCGGCGAAAGCATCAGCTGGCCGGTGGGCGACAGGGCATAGCGCGCCACCACGCAGCAGAAGTCCTCGAGGCGCTGATTGGCCACCATGGCCGGCTCGGCGTCCGGCAGAGCGTGGGCCGGGCGGATGCGCACCGGGTGCCAGGCGGCTCGGCGGAAGCTCTGCAGCCGCTCACGCTCGGCCTTGATCACCGGGCCGGCATCGAAGATGTCCACGTGGCGCGAGCGCAGAAAGCCTTCGGCCAGCATCTCGGCCAGCGCCACCTCGTGGTCGGGATGCTCGCGACCGATGGCGGCGCGGGCCTGGGGGGTGAGCAGCGGCAGGTAGAGCGGAAACTGCGGCATCACCTCGGCGATGAAGCTCTTCGAACGGATGCCGGCCAGGGCGTTGATCTCCTGGTAGTCGCGCATGAAGAAGTGGCGCCCCACGCTGTTCCAGAACGGCGACTCGCCGGCCCCGTCCAGGAAGCCCGGAAAGGCCATGGCCAGGATGCCGGCGAAGCGCTCCGGGTACTGGGCGATGAACATCAGCCGCGCACGGCGCAGCAGGCTCTCGGCGCTGGTGCCCCGATAGCGGGGCTCCAGCGAGTAGGCACACAGCAGGCTCGCCTCCGAGACCTCGTGGGAGAGCGCCAGCGTCTGCACCTCCCGGCGCACGTTGAGCTGCTGGGAGGCGTGGATCAGAGTCTCCTGCCGATAGGTGTAGTAGGCGTCCTGGGCGCCGGCCTGGGCGCGAATGGTGGCGGTACCCACCGCCTCGCCGCGCTCCAGATCCTCCAGCACGAAGGTATAGTGCTCGTCGCCGGGGAAGGCCACCTCGGCGGTGAAGGCCTGGCGGGAGCGGGCAATGCGCTCTTCCAGGCGATCGCGGTGGGCCGGCAGATTGGTCAGCCGCGGCACAGCATCAGAGGCAAGGCGCTCCAGCGCGGGCAGGTCAGTGGGCAGCGCGGGGCGAACGAGCAGCATAGCGGGATCTCCGTCAGGTAGCAGGGCGCCGGTTGGCCGGCTCACTGACCACCCACCAGCCGCGCCACCGCCCTCTCCAGACGTGCCATGCCCTCGGCGATATCCGCCTCGGGTATCACCAGCGAGGGCGCCATGCGTAACACGTTGGGCCCGGCCACCAGCGCCATCAGACCCTCCTCGATGGCCAGCGGCAGGATCTCGGCGGCTCTTCCTTCATAGGCCGGGGCCATCACCGCGCCGATCAGCAGACCCATGCCACGGATCTCCGAGAAGACCCCGTGCTTCTCGTTGATCGCTTCCAGATGCTTGCGGAACAGCGCATGTCGGTGCTTGACGCCGTCAAGCACCTCCGGGGTATCGATGAACTCCACCGCCGCCAGCGCCACCGCCGCACCCAGCGGATTGCCGCCGTAGGTGGAGCCGTGGGTGCCGGTGGCCATGGCCGGGGCGACGCGGTCGGTGGTGAGCATGGCACCTACCGGGAAGCCGCCGCCCAGCGACTTGGCGCTGGTCAGGATGTCAGGGGTCACGCCGAGCTGCTGATAGGCGTAGAGGGTCCCGGTGCGGCCGACGCCGGTCTGCACCTCGTCGAAGATCAGCAGGGCGTCGTGGGCGTCGCACAGCGCGCGCAGCCCGGCCAGGAACTCGGGGTCCCCCGGCAGCACGCCGCCCTCGCCCTGCATCGGCTCCACCACTACCGCACAGGTGTCGTCGTCGATCAGGTTGCGGACGCTGTCGAGGTTGTTGTATTCGCCGTGGACGATGCCCCCCGGCACCGGACCAAAACCCTGGGCGTACTTGGGCTGACCGCCCACGCTGACGGTAAAGAAGGTGCGGCCGTGAAACGACTGGGTGAAGGAAACGATACGGCTCTTGTGCTCGCCGGCGCTGTCATGGGCCCAGCGGCGGGCGAGCTTCAACGCCGCCTCGTTGGCCTCGGCGCCCGAGGAGCAAAGGAATACCTTGTCGGCGAAGGTGCGCTCCACCAGGCTGCGGGCCAGCGCCAGGGCCGGTTCGTTGGTGAAGACGTTGGAGACGTGCCAGAGTCTGCCTGCCTGCTCGGTAAGCGCCTCCACCAGCACCGGATGACAGTGGCCCAGGCCGTTGACCGCGATGCCACCGGCAAAATCGATGTATTCCCGACCGCCCTGGTCCCACAGGCGGCTACCTTCGCCGCGCACCGGAATCGCCTGCTGGGGAGCGTAATTGGGCACCATGTAGCGGTCGAAGTCGGCGCGGGTCGGGGTCTGGCTCATGTCGCTTGTCCTTTACGAAGTGCTTTGCGGAAAGGGGAGATCCGTAACAGATATGCTACCAAGTATAGGGATTCCCCCCGGCGACCGCTTTCATCGATGGGACAGGGAGTTGTCAAAAAGGCTAGGCTGACGTCGATGCTTCCATGGAGTCGCCCATGTTCAACACCACCGCCTGGAACCGCCTGCGCTACAGCCTCTATGCGCCGCTCTATGACGCGGTGGCCGAACGCGCCTTCCGCCGACCGCGGCGCATCGCCCTTGACCAGGTGACCTGGCACCCCGGGATGCGCGTGCTGCTGGTGGGCGCCGGCACCGGCCTGGACCTGCCCTGGCTGCCACGCGACGTGGAGATCCACGCCACCGACCTCAGCCCGGCCATGGTGCGCCGCGCCCAACGCCGCGCTGAGGCGCTGGGCATGGACGTACAGGTGGCGGAGATGGACGCCGAAGCGCTGGCCTACCCCGACGACCACTTCGATGTGGTGGTGATGCACCTGATCCTGGCCGTGATGCCAGACCCTGCGCGAGGCATCGCCGAGGCCCGTCGGGTCCTGGGTGACGACGGTCAGCTCTGCGTGATGGACAAGTTCCAGGCTGACGACTACCCCGCGAGCGTCACCCGCCGCACCCTGAACGCCCTGACGAGCGCCATCGCCACCGACATCACCCGCCAGGCCCGTCCACTGCTGGAGGGTGCCGGCTTCACCATCGAACAGGACACCCCGGTGATGATGGGCAGGCTGTTTCGTGCCCTGATGGCCCGGCCGATTTAACCCTCGGAAACCCCGGGTCAGTCAGCGGGTACGTCGGGCCGGCGCGATGGTGAACCAGACACCGACGATCACTACCAGGCTGGCGACCACCTGTACCGTCAGGATGTGATCCCCCAGCAGCCACCAGGCACCCAGCATGGTGAACACCGGAAGCAGGTTTAGATAGACCGCCGCTCGGGTAGGCCCGATCTCGGCCAGAGCGCTATTGTAGAGCAGCAGCGCCACCACCGAGGGGAAGATGCCCAGGTAGGCGAGCCCGGTCCACTGTCGCGCCGTCAGCCCGGGCACCACCTGCCAGGCACCCTCCAGCAGGGCGATGGGGGCCAGCGCCAGGTTAGCGATGGCCAACATTACTAGCAGGCTGCCATAGCGGGGAAAGCGCGCCATGTGCTCCCTGACCAGGAACGAATACCCCACCCACACCAGCACCGCCACCAGCATGATCAGATCGCCGGGATTGATGCCCCCGGCCAGCACCTCCGACGCCTGGCCGGCCAGAATCACCGCCACGGCGCCGGCCAGGGAGAGCGCCACGCCGGCCCACTGCAGGAGGCGGAAGCGCTCCCCGAGGAAGAGCACGCTGAGCAGCAGCGTCACGACCGGGATCAGGCTCTCGAGAATGGCCACGTTGGTGGCCGAGGTATAGCTCAACGAGGCGTAGATCAGGGCGTTGAAGAAGGCCACGCCGGTGAGCGCCAGCCCCAGCAGCGGCCGCCAGTGGCGGCGGAACAGCGGCCAACCCTGGCGCGCCTGGTACCATCCCAGCGGCAGCATGATCGCCAGCGCGATGGCCACTCGCCCCAGCGACACGGTGAAGGGAGGCAGCTCGGCCAGCGCCTTGCCCACCAGAATGTTGCCGGAAAAGATCGCCACCACCAGCAGCAGGAAGAGATGGGGCCTCAGGGCGCGCAGGGACATCAACTCAGTCGCTCCTCTCTCGGGGTCAGGCCAAAGTGGTTACGGTAGGCCGTGGAGAAGTGCGCCGCCGAGGAGAAGCCGGTCATCAGCGCCACCTCCCCCGCCGGCCGCTCGCTTTCCCGCAGCAGGCGCCGGGCCCGCTGCAGGCGCAGGTCAAGGTAGAAGCGGCTGGGCACCGCCCGTAGGTGCTTCTTGAACAGCCGCTCCAGCTGACGCCGCGAGATGCCCAGATGCTCGGCCAGTTCGGCGGTGGTCAACGGCTCCTCGATATTGGCCTCCATCAGCGCCAGCGCCTCCGACAGGCTCTCGGGAGCCCCCCCCGGCAAGCCTGCCCGAGGTGGCTCCTTACCCATATGCACCCGTTCCAGCACGAAGTGGGCAGAGACTCTCTCGGCCAGGACGCTGCCGTGCTGGCGGCCGATGAGTGTCATCATCATGTCCAGGGCCGCGGTGCCACCGCCGCAGGTCAGGCGCTCGCGGTCGATCTCGAACGGCTGGTAAGAGAGCCGAATGCGAGGATGAGCCCGGCGCACCTCCTCGAGGCAAGACCAGGGCACCGTGGCCCGAAAGCCGTCCAACAGGCCCGCGCGAGCCAGCAGTTCTGCCCCACCGCCGACCCCTACGATCAGCCGGCCGGGGGTCGCCAACTCGGCCAGACGCCACTGCAGGTCCTCGTCGGCCGCCTGAGCACCGGTGGCAAACACCAGCAGCATGTCCAGGTCGTCGGGGGCCTGGGCCAAGGCGCACTCGGTCACCAACCCCTGCCCGGAAGTGCTGGCGACCGGCCGGGCCGACTGACTCAGAATAATGAGGTGGTAGAGGGGAGCTGCAACGAGTTGACCGGCTACCGTCAGAGGTTCAGTGGCACATGCCTCGGCCAGCAGCGAGAAACCGGGCAGCACCAGCACGCCGACACGCCGAAAAGGCGACAACGGTGGCAGGGATGACGGAGGTTGAGGCATTGATGGGGCCGACTCGGGACAGGGCCCTCATCTTACCCAAGCCGGGGGCCGGGCGCTAAGGCCCGGCCGGGAAGGGATCGAGATCAAGCTGGCTCCTACTGAGCGCTACCGCTGTAGATCAGCATCGCGGCCACTATCAAGCCAATCACTACGATCACGATGGGCAACACACGTTGCAGTCCACCGGGAGAACGCTTCGCTTCAGGCTGTTCGGCGTCCGGCTCCGGCTGGTCAAAGTCTTCCGGCTGGCTCACTTCCTTGAGATGCTCGAGCTCTTCTTCCGGCGTCTTGCTCTCTTTAGTGTCCATGGGTTCTCCAGATTCGGGAAAGTCACCGCGCCACGAACCCGTTCTGGTGCCCGAACTCGCGCGCTCCTGGTGATCTGTCGTTCATGGCGTCATGACGCCATTCACAGTGTCACGACATCGAATTCCACGTCCGGGTTCACATCGGCCTCGTAGTCGACGTCATCCCGCTCGAAACCGAACAGCTTCAGGAACTCGTGCTTGTAACCAGCATAGTCGGTGATCTCGAAAAGGTTCTCGGTGGTCACGCGCGGCCACAGCTCCTTGCAGGCCTGCTGTACATCGTCGCGCAGCTCCCAATCGTCCAGGCGCAGACGGCCGGCCTCGTCGGTCGCCATCTCGTCCCCCCGTCCCTCGGCCGAGTAAAGAATCTCGCCGAACAGGCGATTAAGCTGGTCGATGGTGCCCTCGTGAAGCCCCTTTTCCTTCATCACCTTGTAGACCATGGCGATGTAGAGCGGCATCACCGGGATGGCCGCGCTGGCCTGGGTGACCACCGACTTGAGCACCGCCACATTGGCGCCGCCACCGGAAGCCGAGAGACGCTTATCGATCTCGCCTGCGGCGCGGTCCAGGTCCTCCTTGGCCTTGCCCAGGGCACCGTGCCAGTAGATCGGCCAGGTGATCTCGGTGCCGATATAGCTGAAGGCCACGCTGCGCGCACCTGGGGCCAGCACGCCGGCGCGATCCAGAGCGTCGATCCACAGTTCCCAGTCCTCACCGCCCATCACCGCACGAGTGTCCTCGATCTCCTGCTCGGTGGCAGGCTCGACCTCGGCCTCGATGATGGCGTCCTTGTTGGTGTCGATGGCGGTGGCACGGTAGGTCTCCCCAATCGGCTTGAGGCTGGAACGCTTGAGTTCACCGCTGTCGGGCAGCTTGCGAACCGGCGAGGCCAGCGAATAGACCACCAGGTCGATCTGGCCCAGGTCCTGCTGGATCAGCTCGATGGCCGTCTCGCGCGCCTCGTGGGAGAAGGCGTCGCCGTTGATCGACTTGCTGTAGAGCCCTTCCTGCTTGGCGAACCTGTCGAAGGCGGCGCTGTTGTACCAGCCAGCAGTGCCGGGCTTCTTCTCGCTGCCTGGCTTTTCGAAGAACACGCCCAGGGTATCGGCACCGTAGCCGAAGGCCGCGGTGACGCGCGCCGCCAGGCCGTAGCCGCTGGAGGCGCCGATCACCAGCACCTTCTTCGGCCCCTGGCGCTTGTCCAGGCCGCGAGCGCGGGTCGCCTCGATCTGCTCGAGCACATTCTTCTCGCAGCCGACGGGGTGGGTGGTGGTGCAGATGAAACCGCGTACCTTGGGCTTGATAATCACGTGGGACCTCGCTGTTGGTCATTGTAGAGCCGGCATCATGCCGCCGGCTCGCTGTGATGGAATGGCAGTCGACTTATTCTAGCGGCCGCACCCTGCGCTGTCCGCTCTTGAGCCCGCTGCGTGACTGGGGCAGGATGCACCTCGAGCGCGACGCCAAGAGGAGAACCCCGATGAATGCACAGGCCCTGGTCGATGAACGCGGCGAACTGTGGCTGGCGCTGGCACCGCTGTGGCTGGAGCGTGAACCCGGCGAGCGCGACTACGCGCACATGATCGAGGTGATCGAGCGTCATGACCTGACGCTGAAGGAACTGGAGTGGATCTTCCGCCTCGAGCTGGCACCGGTGCTGGGGCGCCAGCAGATGTCGATGGTCGGCGAATGGCGCCACTTCGACGACTACAAGCTGATGAAGCAGCTGGTGGCCCACAACCTCCGGCTCAAGGGGTGGCGCCGCAATAGCTGGATGCTGTTCTCTGGCCTGACCACCATGATGACACGGCATCGCTGGAATGAGCTCATGGCCCGGCTGATGGTAGAAAGAGGGGAAGTACCGCATGGATGACCCGACTCCCCGGACGTCAGGCTGACACCCGCACGCTCTACTTCTCGTCCAGGGCTAGCTCCAGCGCCTCGCGCAGCACATCCTCGCCGTCGCGTGGGGAAAATCGACGGATCACCCGGCCGTCCCTGCCTACCAGAAACTTGGTAAAATTCCACTTGATCACCGTGGTGCCCAGCACGCCGGGAGCCTCCTTGCGGAGTTCCACAAATAACGGGTGGGCGCCGGTGCCGTTGACCTTCACCTTCTCCATCAGCGGATAGCTGACCTGATACTCCCGAGCGCTGAGGGTGCAGAAATCCAGGGCGGATTCCGGCGACTGATGGGCAAACTGGTTACAGGGAAAACCGATCACCGCGAAACCCCGGTCGCGATAGCGGCGGTAGAGCCGCTCGAGATCCTTCAGCTGCGGCGTGAAGCCACAGCGACTGGCGACGTTGACGATGAGCAGCACCTGGCCACGCAGCGCGCCGAAGTTGAAGGGCTCGCCCTGGGCGGTACGGCACTGGTGGTCGTGGATAGACATGCGCGCCCCTTCATGGTCGATAACCTTTACGATGCCACGCCGCCTGCGCCTGCGCCACCCCCCTTGCGCCGGGGAAGCCGCCGCAGTCGGCGCCGCAGACGGCTTCGCACCTCGGCCACCCGCCGCGCCAGCTGGCGGCTTCGCTCACGCCGTTCCTTCTGCTCCATGGCGGCATAGCGCAGCCGCTCCAGGTGGTGGGCGCAAGCGCGCAGTGCCGGTCCAGCATCGCCCGCCTCATCAGCCGCCCGCCGCAGGTGGGCCGAGGGGGATTCCCCGGGCAACTGCCCCAGGCCCCGGCGGGCGAGCCAATGCTGGAGGCGTCGAATGCGCAGCGCCTCATCGCGCGCTTCACAATGCCGCCGCCAGGCTAGACGCACCAGCGCGGCAACTCCTGCAGCGGTGCCCGCCGCCATCAGCAGCCCCAGCACGCCGCCCAGCACGCCGCGTCCGGGGGCCAGCTCCACCAGCCAGTCCCACAGGGCATAGAGCCGAGCGGTCACTCTGGCCATCAAGTCGTTGCGTGCCTCGCGCTGGTAGCCGATCACGCCGCGCTGCCAACGGTACTCCATACGTTCCCAGTCCAGCCGCAGGCGGTTGACCCAGCCCACCTCGCGCATGCGCAGCGCCGAGAAGGGGGCATCGGCCAGGAAAGCCTCACGGCCATCGCTGACGGCCTGGGGGCCCTCCTCGATGCGCTCCGGCGCGATCGCCGCGGTGGGGTCGATGCGCTGCCAGGCGCCGTCGAGCCACACCTCGACCCAGGCGTGGGCATCGTAGTCGCGGATGGTGAAATGGCCATCGGGATGGCGTTCTCCACCCAGAAAGCCCGCCACCACGCGAGACGGCAAGCCCACCGCTCGGGACAACACCGCCAGCGACGAAGCGAAGTGGGTGCAGTAGCCGGCTCGGCTCTCGAAGAGAAACTCGTCGACCCGATCGGCGGAGGTCAGTCGCGGCGGCGACAGGGTGTAGCGGAACGGCGCCTCGCCGAAGCGCGCCAGGACGGCCCCCAGAAAGGCCCGCGGCTCACCGCCGCTCTCGCGCCACAGTCGCTCGGCCAATTCGCGGGTGCGGGGATTGCCCTCCGCGGGCAGCATGGCGTGCCAGGCGGAGCCGGCCGGGTCCGGATTCGCCGGCGCCCGGCCGGTGCTGCTGGTGCGCAGCAGGCTGCGCGAGGCCAGCGGCGAAGTGCCCTCCAGGGTGCCGTCGGCCAGGAAACGCTGGGGCTCATCGGTGGCCAGCGCCGCGCCCAGCGAGGGGCGCCATGGTCGGCTGTCCGGCTCGAGCAGCAGCTCCGCCTCGAAGCGCGGCGCCTCATCGAGCCAGGGCGAGCGGCGGCCTTCAACAACAAACTCGCCCAGTGGACGATCCAGGGTGGCGGCCAGGCGCTCGGGGTTCGTCCGCCGCCAGCGCTCGCCGTCGAAGTCGGAGAGGGTGTATACCCGCCAGTAGCGCTCCGCCGGGGCCGGTTCGAGGCCATCGAAGCTCGCCCGAAAGGCGCGAGCATCGCTGCGAGAAAGCTGGGCGATGTCGCCCGGGGCGATCTCGTCGGTGAGCCCGGTGGAGGCGCGATCGGCCTGGGGCAGGTTCCACAACGGCCCCAGACGCGGAAAGACCGCGAACAGCATTAGCATCAGCGGCGCCGAGAAGATCAGCAGCCAGGCACTTTCCCGCCAGGCCCGGCGCGCATCGCCACCGGAGAGCCACACCAGCGAGTGGACCAGCCAGGCCAGCACCACCAGCCCTCCAGCGGCCATCGGGATGCCCTGGTCATGCAGGAAGGCCACGGTGGTGGCGACTAACCCGATCGCCACCACCACCCGACCGTCGCGGCGGGTATGGGTCTCGAGCAGCTTGAGCAGGTAAACGCCGAGCAGCAGGCCGATCATCGATTCCATCTGCCCCAGGGTGCCGTAGTGGAGCCACAGGCCGCCGGTTAACGCCCCTACTCCGGCCAGGCGCAGCAGCACCCCGGCACGCCTCTGACGCCGGCGTAGCTGCAAATAGCGATAGCCGGCCACCAGCAGGGCGATGGCCGCGAGCCAGGTCGGCATCCAGGCTAGATGCAGGGCCAGCACTAGACACTGGCCTAGAAACAGCTGGCGCAGCATGGCGCCGCTGAGGGTCCTGACGTCGGCCAGCACCGCCTCGCCGCCGACGCGGCCGATTGTCTTGCGCCTCATCGTCCCGCTCCCTTTTCGCCCGAGGGGGAAAAGCGTGCCAGTGCCTCCAGAGCCTGGCGGCGTTGGTGGGGGCCCTCGCCCTGGGACAGCGTCACGCCGGGCAGGCGCAGGCCATAACGGTCGCCGGCCAGGTGATGGGCCAGCACCCGGGCACAGAGAAGAGAGAGCCGCCGTTCGGGGTCGCCCCGGCAGGCGTCGTAGTCGAGCCACAGCTGCTGCCGGGGCGGCAGACTGAAAGCCTTGGCGGCCAACACCCCGGTACGGCTCCATTGTTTCCAAGCCAGCCGGGCTGGGCTATCGCCGGGCTGGGCGCGGCGAAGTCCGGCGAAGTCGGTGGCCTCCAGGCCTTCGCCGACGCGGCGATGCTCGGGCTCTACATCGTCCAGGGGCTGTGGATAGACCAGGAACCGCTCATCGCTCTCGAGCCAGGCCAGAGCACGCACCAGCCCCAGCGGCCAGCGGGTCTCCAGGCGAAGCAGCGGCAGGGGCTGCTCGCCACGCACCGGGGCCGGCAAGGCCAGGATGGCCTCGCCTAGTCCCTCAGGCAGGTCGATACGCGCCAAAGCGTCCCCGGCGTGGAGTTCAAGCGCCGTGCGCGGCCGCCCCCCAGACAGCGCCACGCCCAGGCGCGCCTCGCCGCCCGCGAACACCTCGTGGGGCAAACGCAGGGTGAGGGTAACCCCGAGCAAGTTGCGCCAGGCACGCAGCAGGGCCACCACGCCCAGGCCGAACAGCCAGAACGCCATCACATAGGCAAGGGTGTTCTGATAGTTGATGCCGAACATCAACAGCAAGAGGAAAAGCAGCGCCCAGCCCATCCCGAAGCGGGTCGGCAGCAGGAATAGCCGCCGCTGGGGCAGCGCGGCGCCGGGGCGGATCGCCACGCGCCGCCACCAGCGCTCGCTCAGCACGGCGTGTCTCATTTTCAGGCTGCCACCGGCACACGGGCCAGCAGGTGGCGCGCCAGGGCGTCGCCCTCCTCGCGCCGACCGTTGCTCAAACGGTGGCCCGCCACCGGCCCCCATACGGCCTGGACGTCCTCGGGCAGCACATGGTCGCGCCCCTCGAGCAGCGCCCAGCCGCGAGCGGCCTGCAGCAGCGCAAGCGCGCCACGAGTCGAGAGCCCCCAGGCCAGCTCGGGGTGGTCGCGGCTGGCGGCCACCAGCGCCTGGACATAATCGAGCAGCGCATCGGCCACGTGGATGTTGTCCAGGCGTGCCTGCCAGGCGAGCAGCCGCTCGGCATCCAGCAGCACCGGCAGAGCCTGGAGGCGCACCCGTCCGGCGCGGCCACGCAAAATCTCTCGCTCAGCGCCACGGTCCGGATAGCCCAGCGAGAGGCGCATCAGGAAGCGATCGAGCTGGGATTCCGGCAGAGGGAAGGTGCCGGCCTGCTCCTGGGGGTTCTGGGTGGCGATCACGAAAAAGGGATCCGGCAGCGGGCGGGTCTCCCCTTCCACGGTCACCCGCCCTTCCTCCATGGCCTCGAGCAAGGCACTTTGGGTCTTGGGGGTAGCACGATTGATCTCATCGGCCAAGACCAGGCCGTGAAAGATGGGGCCTGGGTGGAAGGTGAAGCGCGCCTCACGAGGGTCGAACACCGAAACCCCGAGCACGTCAGCGGGCAACAGGTCGCTGGTGAACTGCAGACGCTGCATGTCGAGTCCGGTGACACGTGCCAGCGACTGGGCCAGGGTGGTCTTGCCCAGCCCCGGGAGGTCCTCGATCAGCAGGTGGCCGCGGCAAAGCAGGCAGCAGAGCGCCAGGCGCACCTCTCGGGTCTTGCCCAGCACCACCCCCTCCAGGGCCGCCACCACCGCCTCAAGCTCGTTGAGCCGTGCCGGTCTGTTCATGATGTGGCCTCCAGCAGGCCTGCATCGAGCAACGCCTGCAGCGCCTGGCGGGTGTCCGGGGTGACCCCGGGAAGCTCGAGGGCGTCTGCGGGCGTGCACCAGAACACCTCAGCCACCTCCTCCGCCTGCAGCGCCAGCGGGCCGCTGTATTCGACCAGAAACAGGCTCCCGAAGATGTGATTTCCCCCCTCGGCGTGGACGAACTCCCCGGCGGGGCGCAGTGGCACGCCGCGGATGCCGAGTTCCTCAGCCAGCTCGCGTCGCGCCGCCAGGTGTTCCGCCTCACCGGCTCCCACCACGCCGCCGGCGGCCAGATCGAGCCCGCCGGGGAAGACCTCCTTGGTCTGGGTGCGGCGCTGCACGCAGATCTCGCCGCGGGCGTTGTGCACCACAATGTAGGTGGCTCGATGCCAGAAGCGAAAACGCCGCATGGCGGCGCGCCAGGCGCTGCCGCAGGGACGGTTGCGGGCATCCACCAGTTGGATACGCTCGCGGGCGACGTGCGGCGTCGGCAGCGGCTCGTCGCGAAGGGCGTCGGTCATGGGCATCTCCCCGGGGAAATGCCCCAAGCCTACCCAGTCGGCGCCGCGGCGTCACGTCGACCGCCCCACCGCTTGCCGGCTAGCCTCCAACGCTGCCTATGCCAGCGGCCCGGCCGCCACTCGCAGCGCCAGGGCCAGCAGCAGCACCCCGGTAATACGATTGATCCAGTGGGAACGCGCTTGCAGCCAGGGGAGCACACGAGAGTGGGAGAGCCCCAACGCCACCAGCACGTACCAGCCGCCGTCGATGATCATCGCCGTGAGCACAATCACCGCCTTGGCGGCCAGGCTCATGTCAGGAGTGACGAATTGGCTGAGCAGAGCGATGAAGAACAGGATCAGTTTGGGGTTGCCCAGCGCCACCAGCATGCCCTCCCGGGCCGCCTGGCGCCGGGTGGTCACTACCGCCCCCGCCACCAGTGGACCGGCCCGACCGGCAAGCAGGGCCTTGATGCCGAGCCAGGCCAGATAGGCTGCGCCGGCCCAGGTGATCATCTGGAACAGCACCGGCAGACGCACGATCAGTGCGCCGAGCCCCCACACGGTCAGCAACGCATAAAGGCCCACGCCGAGCGCATGGGAGAGCCCGGCCACCACCCCGGGAGCGCGCCCCCCTCCCAGCGTATGGCGCAGCACCAGGGCCAGGCTGGGCCCCGGCGACATCGCGCCCATGGCGCAGACTGCCACCAGGGATAGCCAGAGTGAAAACGGCATAATGAAAAACACCCTCTCAGCGGTGGAACTGCTTCTCGCGTTCCGGCTGCCAGAAGATGGCATCGACGCGCAGCTTGACCTCGTGGCCGTCCGGCAGTGGCCAGTCGATGGTGTCGCCGATGCGCAGGCCGATCAGCCCCGCCCCCACCGGCGCCATGACCGAGATGCCATCCTCGGTGGTGGCCAGGGCATGGGGATAGACCAGGGTGCGGATCATCTGGCGGCTGCGGGTCAAGTCGGTGAACTGGACCCGGCTGTTCATGCTGACCACGTCCTCTGGAATCTCTTCGGGATCGATGACCTCACCGCGCTCGAGTTCCTCCTCGAGAGCGTCGGACACGAAACGATCCTTGTCGCCAGCCGTGTCGATCAGACGCTGCAGGCGCTCGGCATCGAGGCGATTGATGATAATGGGGGGGCGATATGTCATGCGACCTCCTGATAGCCCGTCAACGCAGAGAGAAAGCCTTGGCGGCCATCCAATAAAAACAGCCCTCCACCCCCGAAGGAGGAAGGACTGTCGAATAAATTCATCATAAGCCCAATGACGGGGCTTGTCAGTCCCCCGTGCTCGGGCCGCGATGCCGAGTGGCCAGCACCACCACTCCCACGACCACCAGGGCTAACCCCACGAAGGCCACCGGGTTCCACGCTCGCCAGCCAGTGACCCCAAGCACCACTCCCAGGCCGATGACTCCCCCGGCAAAGCTCTTCACACCCATAGCACCCTCCTGGCAATCGACAATGGCTCCAGCATGGGTCCAACGGTCGGGGCCTGCAACCGCTCAGGCGCCTGGCAGCCCCTGTCCCATGGCGAGCTTCAAGGCGATGGCGGCCATCATGATCCCGATGGTCCCGTCAATCAGCCGCCATGCCAGCGGCCGGGACAGCCAGGGCGACAGTGCCGCTCCCCCCCATGCCAGCAGGCTGAACCACAGCACCGATGCCGTGCCTGCCCCGGCCAGGAAGATTGCCTCGCTGGACTGCTGCGCCCCCACCGCGGGGATCAGCAACAGCGTATCCAGGTAGACCTGCGGGTTGAGGAGGGTTACCGCCAGGGTAGCCAGCACTACCTGGCGCAGCCCCCGCACCTCGCCGCCGGCCAGGCCCAGCCCCCTCTGCCCGGTCAGTGCCCGGCGCAGCGCGTGGAAAGCCAGCCAGCTCAGGAAGGCCACCCCCGCCCAGCGCATCGCCTCCAGCGTCGCCGGCATCGCCAGCAGCAGGGCACTGACCCCGAACATTCCCAGCGTCAGCAGCGCGAGGTCGGCGCTCATGCACAGTCCCGCCGACCACCAGTGGTACTGGCGCCGCGTCGCCAGCCCCAGCACATAGGCATTCTGCGCTCCGATGGCGACGATGATTCCTCCGCACACCAGCAGCCCCGTCAGGTAGCTCTCCAGCATCTTGCCCCCCCACATCGGTGTCGTATGGCCGCCAGATTACCCGGCCCCGAGCATTTGCAAAAATCATCCTGTTAATGCCCTATCAGTTTTTCTTATGATCAGGGCATAACCATTCAGCACGCGAGGCAACATGCTGGACTACAAGCTTCTCGAGGCGCTGGCCACGGTGGTCGAGTGCGGCGGCTTCGAACGCGCCGGCGTCAGTCTGGGGCTCTCCCAGTCGGCGATATCCCAGCGCATCAAGGCGCTGGAAGTACGCCTGGGCCAACCGGTACTCGTGCGCGCGCCGGCGCTTGAGCCAACCCTCGCGGGCAGGCCACTACTCAATCATTTCCAGCAAGTGCAACTGCTGGAGCGCGACCTGCGCCGGGCGCTGCCCACCCTGGACAGCACCTCGCCGCGGCTGCGCATCGCAGTGAATGCCGACAGCCTGGCCACCTGGTGGGCCGAAGCGGTAGGCCAGCTTTGCCAGGAAGAGGGCCTGCTGATCGACCTGGTGGTGGAGGATCAGGATGTGGGCCTTAAGCGCATGCGCAATGGAGACGTGGCCGCCTGCCTGTGCGCCAGCCCCCAGCCCATCGCCGGAGCCCGCTGTGTGGCGCTGGGCACCATGACCTACCATCCGCTGGCCACACCGGCCTACCGCAAGCACCATCTGCCAGCGGGGCCAACACCCGAGGCGTTCCGCCACGCGCCTGCCATCGTTTACGGCCCCCACGACCAGCTGCAGCACCGTTTCCTGGCCCAGCGCGGCTATCGCGGCGCCTTCCCATATCATCTCTGCCCCTCTTCGGAGGGCTTCGTGAGACTGGCACGCGCCGGCATGGGCTACGGCATGATGCCGCTCATGCAGGTCGAAGAGTGGGTGAACGGGGGCGAACTGGTCAGTATCGTCCCTGGCCAGGTGCTGGAGGTACCGCTCTACTGGCATTTCTGGCGGCACAGCGGCGAGTTGGTCGAACACCTGACGGCGGCGCTGCAAAAGGTGCAGCTGCAGTGATTTTGCGTACGGTTTGCTACGCAGTCCTGGCGACCACGCTGGCAAGCCACTGATATCCCGACATCTCTGAACCACCTTACCCTCAGATCGATGCGCCCGGCCACATGAGCATAGCTGCATAAACTATTCTTTGCTGCAATGCAACAAAAAAGGGCCTATGGTAGTAGGTGTCCCAATCAGGAGGACTTATTCCATGCAACATTCCAACGTATTTACCTTCGATACCGAAGTCCTCGCGTTCTGGCACAGCCAGGCGCAACTCCATAACGCCGCATTCGACGCCTATCTAGCCTACCTGGGCTGATTCTGCTTCTTGCAGCCTGTTCGGCGCTGCGCTTTTGTTTGTATTCAGGCCTGAAGCGCCACGCAGGTAAGTCGAAACGCTGGGTAGGGCGCCCGTGAGGGGCCCAGCAACAAGTCGCTCCTCGGGGGAACGTCATCCCGCGAGGAGCGCCCTTGCGTCGCGACCACTGACATCACCATCACGACCGGCCACGCCGCTTCGGTAGGATTAGCCTACGCGTCGCCGTCTGTCCTAGACTGGCGGGTCAATTGTCACGCGAAGGAAAGACACCATGCAGTCACGCTACTTCACCATCAACGACTTCCCCCAGGGCACGCCGGCTCGCGAACTGTTCGAGTTGCATGAGGCCGAGCTTCCCGTTCTGGCCGAGGGCGAGGTACGCATCCGCAACACCTGGCTCTCGGTGGACCCCTACATGCGCGGGCGCATGAGCGGTGTGAAGACCTACATCGACCCCTTCGTCATCGGCGAGCCGCTGGAAGGCGCCGCGGTGGGCGAGGTGATCGAGTCTCGGGATACGCGCCTGGCCGTGGGCGACAAGGTCCGGCACATGGCCGGGTGGCGGGACATCGCCCAGCTGCCGAGCGACCAGGTGGAGCCGCTGCCGGGCATTGATGTGCCGGAGCAGGCCTATCTCGGCGTGCTGGGCATGCCGGGCATGACCGCCTGGACGGGCCTGAACCGGATCGCCGAGATGAAGGCGGGCGACAACGTGCTGGTCAGCGCCGCCAGCGGCGCGGTGGGCTCGCTGGCCGTGCAGCTGGCCAAGGCTCGGGGCGGCACCGTGGTGGGCATCGCCGGGGCCCCGGAGAAGCTCGAGTGGCTGGAGTCCCACGGCATCAAGGCGGTGAGCTACCGCGATCGGGATGCCCAGCAACTGACCGAGGCGCTCCAGGCGGCCTGCCCGGATGGCTTTGACGTCTATTACGAGAACGTCGGCGGCGTCTGCCTGGAGGCGGCTCTCAACACCCTGCGACCCGGCGGCCGCATCGCCGTGTGCGGAATGATCGCCCGCTATAACGCCGAGGGGCCGGCACCGGGGCCGAGCAACCTGGCCATGCTGCTGATCCATCGCCTGCGGATGCAGGGCTTCATCATCTTCGACCACTGGTCCGACTATCCGCGCTTCCTGGAAGAGGTCGGCCCGAAGGTAGCCAACGGCGAGATCGACTACGCGGAGACCGTCGAGGAAGGCCTGGAGCGCACGCCGGAGGCCTTCCTGGCCCTGTTCGAGGGCGCCAACACCGGCAAGATGCTGGTAAGGCTCTGACCCACGCCCCATAGATGGTTTCCGAGGAGAGACGCCATGAATGCCATCAACCCCGACAAGCTGCACCACAGCAAGTGGACCGCGGCACGGCCCCGGCACAAGGAGAAGCACTTCCTGGTGACGGCGCTGGAGCGCGACGAGGAGGAAAACGTGGTTGCGGTGACGCTCGAGGCCGTCTACACAAACCGCGAGACCACCCTGCCCTGGCAGGTGCTCAAGGATGACAACACCTGGCTGATGGGCTGGCGCTGATTGTTGTTGGACCACAAGAAGTCACGACATATATCCGGTTCACGTCGTCGACGATCGGATGGCTGTCGTATCCGGTATTCGATGGTAGGGTTGCAGCAAAATACCCCAGAGGATCCGCGATGATTGACCGAAAATGGCAAATACCCGCGGCAACCTCCAATATCCTTGCGACCTCATGACGTCCTTCCATGATGCTTCACCGTTGGCCATCCTCGGCCACACTTCCCTTCTCGATAGGCTCCAGACTCCGGTCTGGATCTTCGATATCGAGAAAGAGCGGATGCTCTATGCCAATACCGCCGCCGTGAGGCTCTGGGGAGCCGACACCCCACAGGCACTCTATGCCCGTGACTTCGCGTCGACGATGAGCGAGGCGACCCGCCATCGACTGGCGGACTACCACCCTCGCCTGATGGAAGGTGAGGTCATCGATGAGCACTGGAGCTTCTATCCCGGCAACCAGGCCCTCTCCATGCACTGTCGCTGCAGCGCGGTGGATATCGATGATGGTCGAATCGGCATGCTGGTGGAGGGCCTCGAGAACGAAATCTCACTGGATCCCTCCAGCCTGCGTGCCCTGGAGGCCGTAAGGCACACTCCCATGATGGTCTCGGTGTTCGACGGGCAGGGTCAACCGCTCGTCAGCAACCCCGCCGCCCTCGCGGCCCGCTCGGGCCTGATCTCCTTCGTCGATTGCTTCGAAGATCAGGACGCTGCCTGGCAGATCTTCCACCAGCTGGAGAGCGAACCGAGATGCTCCGTGGAGGCGCTCATGCGAATCAGCGAAGGCGAGCGCTGGCATCATGTTGATCTATGTCGCGCCACCGACCCCAAGACGGGCCTGCCGATGATCGTGATGGGCGAGTTCGATATTACAGCGCGCAAGACACTGGAAACCGCGCAGATCGTCTCCAAACGCCAACTGGAGGTGGTCATCGAAGGCCTGGACGTGGGTTTGCTTCTCGAGGACGAGAATCGCCGGGTCATCGTGGCGAATCAGGCCTTTTGCGACCTCTTCGCCGGCGGAGCGCCTCCCGAGGACCTCGTGGGCATTGACTGTCGGGAGGCCGCCCAGTCGTCCAAGGCGCACTTCATGGAGCCGGAAGGCTTTGTTACGCGAATCGAGGAGCTGCTTGTTGCAAAGCGCAAGCAGACCCGCGACCTGCTGACCATGGCGGATGGCCGCTTTCTGGAGCGCGCCTACACACCCCTGTTCGTCGCCGACGAGTACCATGGCCACCTCTGGGTATACCGGGATATTACCCGGCAGCGGCATCAGGAGGACGACTGGGCCCGCAAGGCCAGCACCGACCCCTTGACTGGCCTGGCCAACCGGCGTTCCTTCGACGAATCCGCCAGACGAGTCGCCAGGTCGGTCGCGGAAGATGGGCTTCGGGCGGCCCTGCTGATGATCGATATCGATCGCTTCAAGGCCATCAACGATACCCTGGGCCACGCCGAAGGCGACAAGGGCCTGCGGCTGCTGGCAGACACTCTGCGACATCACCTCCGCCAGAGCGACCTGCCCTGCCGAACCGGCGGGGAGGAGTTTATGGTGATCCTGCCCGGTATGTCGCCCGAGGAAGCCACTGCCGTCGCCTGGCGCCTGCTGCGCCAGATCGCCGAAGCGACGATCGAGGCAGAGGAGCTGCCCTTTCACTTCACGGTGAGCATTGGCGTCACCTCCTTCACTCCCGCCGATTCAAGCGTCGAGACCGTCACCAAACGGGCCGATACCGCCCTTTACCTTGCCAAGCACGCGGGCAGAAATCGCGTGGCGGTTCGCTGGTAGCGATGGCGCCCCGATAAGATTTTCGGCAAGGCATGTTCAGCGAGCCGCTCGGTTCCCTGGCGTTCCTCTCGGCATCGTGAGGGCAGCCGGGATTTCAGGCCCACCCGCTAAGATACCGAAAAGAGCGGGCACCTCTCTTCGATACCTTCTGACTGTTTAGCGCTCCGGCGTGTCATCCCGACTGTCTCTCTGGGAGACCTCGGGGACCGAGGAAGTCACCTTACTGATCAGTTGAGGGACGAAGCGTTCGGAGAAGCCTGCCACGAACGACCAGAACAGCAGCTTGGCCAGGTCCGGACCGGAGCTCGGATAAGTTTCCCGAAAGATGTGCAGCATGAAGTCCTCGCCCTCCTTGATATCCTCTCGGGTCGGAAATGAGAAGGCGGGAAACAGATCGCCCGAGACGATACCAGAGAGAAACACCAGGTAAAGCACCAGGGCGAATACCCCACCGAAGATGGGAACCAGTAGAATCTGGAACCAGGAGGCATTCAACAACGCGAGTTCCTCGTCCGTCACCTTGTTCAAGCGTTGCTGAATACTGACAAATCCCCCGATGATGCCGCACAGCGGCACCGCCCAGGTCACCAGAAATCGCTGATTGTAGAAAAAGGTCAGCGCGAAGATCGCACCCAGCACGGCGACCGCCACCGTCGTCATGACGATCAGTCGCTTGGTGATGGCATGAATATGTCGGATACGCTGCATGACGAGGCCTTCTAACCCCGGGTTATCTGGCGATTCCTTGTCCTCTGACGCGTGCCGCTGTTCTCTCTTGACGATAGTCGATTTGCCCATGGCCCACCACGCCGGGTCCGCTGGCAGCCGGAGGTGATGCAGTAGTCACCCCCTCATGCCGGGCCACAGCAGGACTTGAACTTGCGCCCGCTGCCGCAGGGGCAGGGCGCATTGCGGCCGGGTTTGAGCCGATGGACGGCGGGGCTGCCATCGAGATAGAACCAGCGCCCCGCCTCCCGCACGAAGCGTGAGGACTCTTCCAGCAGCGACCAGTGTTTGCCCTCGCGGAAGGTGGCGCGGAAATGCACCCATCCCCGCTCGTCCTCCTCGCCGCTCTCGAGCACCTCGAGCCGCTTCCAGACGGTCGCGGCGTCTGCCCCCAGGCTCGACGGCCGGCTGCTCGGGTGCCAGGTCGCCAGCAGGTAGTCGGGAAGGTCGAGCACGAAGGCGCTGTAGCGCGAGCGCATCAGTGCCTCGGGCGTGGGCGCCGGCACGCCGGCATGATGGCGAGCACAGCAGTCGGTGAGTGGACGACCACTACCGCAGGGGCAGGCTGTGCGGGCGGGGTGCATCATCTCAGCCAAAGCCTCTTGTCAGTGACTCCCATACCACGAAGGGCCGATCATTGATGGACCCTTCGTAACCGGCATGACGGCAGTCGCCGTCACTCCCACTCGATGGTCGCCGGTGGCTTGCTCGAGACGTCATAGGTCACCCGGGAGACGCCGGTGATCTCGTTGATGATGCGGTTGGAGACGGTCTCCAGCAGCTCGTAGGGCAGGTGCGCCCAGCGGGCGGTCATGAAGTCGATGGTCTCAACGGCGCGCAGGGCGATGACCCACTCGTAGCGGCGTGCGTCGCCGACAACACCGACGGACTTCACCGGCAGGAAAACGGCGAACGCCTGGCTGGTCTTGTGGTACCAGCCGGCGCGGTGCAGCTCCTCGATGAAGATGGCATCGGCCTCGCGCAGGATGTCAGCGTACGCCTTCTTCACCTCTCCAAGGATGCGTACGCCCAGCCCCGGCCCCGGGAAGGGGTGGCGGTAAACCATGTCGTAGGGCAGGCCGAGCTCTACACCGAGCTTTCGGACCTCGTCCTTGAACAGCTCGCGCAGCGGTTCGACGAGCTTGAGCTTCATGGTCTCGGGCAGGCCACCCACGTTGTGATGCGACTTGATCACATGGGCCTTGCCGGTCTTTGCGGCGGCGGACTCGATCACGTCCGGGTAGATGGTGCCCTGCGCCAGGAAATCCACGCCGTCGATCTTGCTGGCCTCGTCATCGAAAACGTCGATGAAGGTGTTGCCGATGATCTTGCGCTTGAGCTCGGGGTCGGCCTCGCCTTCGAGATTGCCCAGGAACAGCGCTTCAGCGTCCACACGGATCACCTTGACCCCCATGTGGCGCGCAAAGGTCTCCATCACCTGGTCGCCCTCGGCCTTGCGCAGCAGGCCGTTGTCGACGAACACACAGGTCAACTGGTCGCCGATGGCCTTGTGCAGCAGCGCTGCCACCACTGAGGAATCTACCCCGCCGGAGAGGCCGAGCAGCACGTGGCGGTCGCCCACCTGCTCGCGGACACGGGCGATCTGGTCCTCGATGATCTGCGCCGGTGTCCAGAGACGCTCGGCGCCGCAGATCTCCAGCACGAAGTGCTCGAGGATGCGCAAGCCCTGGAGGGTGTGGGTCACCTCGGGGTGGAACTGCACGCCATAGAAGCGCTTCTCCTCCCAGGCCATGGCGGCCACCGGGCAGCTCGGCGTGGAGGCGGTGACGGTAAAGACGTCGGGCACCCGGGAGACCTTGTCGCCGTGGCTCATCCACACATCGAGCAGGTTCCTGCCGGTCTCGTGGTCAATATGATCCGAGATGTTCCGAAACAGCGCGGTCTCTTCATCGATACGGATCTGCGCGTAGCCGAACTCGTGGACCTTCGAACCCTCGACGGCACCGCCGAGCTGCTCGGCCATGGTCTGCATGCCGTAGCAGATGCCCAGCACCGGCAAATTCATCTCGAACACGCACTGGGGTGCACGGGGCGAGCCCAGCTCGGTGACGGACTCCGGGCCGCCGGCGAGGATGATGCCGTTGGGGGCGTACTCGCGGATTTCGGCCTCGGTGATATCGAAGGCGCGAACCTCTGAATAGACGCCGATCTCGCGCACGCGGCGGGCGATCAATTGGGTGTACTGGGAGCCGAAATCGAGGATCAGGATCTTGTGGGCGTGAATATCGGTCATGAAAGCGTCTCGGTGTGGCGGCAAGCCGGATCCAAAAACGAGCGGCGGGGTTAGCCCCGCCGCGTCAGATCAGTGTGCGGGATCACCCGGCCCGGTAGTTCGGGGCTTCCTTGGTGATCTGCACATCGTGCACATGGGATTCAGCAAAGCCGGCTCCGGTGATCTGCACGAACTCCGGCTTGGTGCGCATCTCATGAATGTTGGTGCAGCCGGTATAGCCCATGGAGGCGCGCAGGCCGCCCATCATCTGGTGGACGATGGCGCTCATCACGCCCTTGTAGGGCACGCGGCCCTCAATGCCTTCCGGTACCAGTTTTTCGGCGCCTTCGGACTTGTCCTGGAAGTAGCGATCGCTGGAGCCCTGGGTCTGGGACATGGCGCCCATGGAGCCCATACCGCGATAGGCCTTGTAAGTGCGACCCTGGAAAAGCTCGACTTCGCCAGGAGCCTCCTCGGTGCCGGCCAGCAGACCACCGACCATCACGCAGCTGGCGCCGGCAGCAATCGCCTTGGCCAGGTCGCCAGAGAAACGCACGCCACCATCGGCAATCAGAGGGATGTCATAAGGCTCGAGCGCGGCGGCAACGTTGGACACCGCGGTGATCTGCGGCATGCCCACGCCGGCGACAACCCGCGTGGTGCAGATTGAGCCAGGGCCGATGCCCACCTTGACGGCGTCGGCACCGGCCTCAGCCAAGGCCTTGGCGGCCGCAGCGGTGGCGATGTTGCCACCCACCACCTGAATCTGCGGAAAGTGTTCCTTCATCCAGCGCACCCGATCGATCACGCCCCTGGAGTGGCCGTGGGCGGTATCGACGACGACGACATCCACACCGGCCTCGGCCAGGGCGGCCACCCGGTCAGGGGTCTCGGCCCCGGTACCCACGGCGGCGCCGACCAGCAGGCGGCCGTCGGCGTCCTTGGCGGCATGCGGGAAGGTGCGCGCCTTCTCGATATCCTTGAAGGTCACCAGCCCGCGCAAATGAAAGCGCTCGTCTACCACTAGCATCTTCTCGACGCGGTGCTCCTGCATCTTGCCCTTGATGACGGCAAGATCGGTGCCTTCGATGACCGTCACCAGACGCTCGCGAGGGGTCATGATGTCAGCAACGCTGTCGCCATGGTTGGGCTGGAAACGCATGTCACGCTCGGTGACGATGCCTACCAGTGTCTCGCCCTCCACCACCGGGAAGCCGCTGAATCCATGCGCCTGAGCCATGTTCAACAGGTCCTCCAGCTTGGCCTCGGGCCCAACGGTGACCGGGTCCTTGACGATAACGCTTTCGTGTTTCTTGACCTTGCGCACCTCGGCGGCCTGGTGGGCGATGGTCATGTTCTTATGGATGATGCCGATGCCACCTTCCTGGGCCATGGCGATGGCCAGGCGGGCCTCGGTCACGGTATCCATGGCCGCGGAGACCAGGGGTATGTTGAGGAAAAGGTCGCGGGTCAGGCGAGTCCGAAGGCTGACATCCTTAGGTAGGACCTCGGAGTAGCCTGGAATAAGCAGTACGTCGTCAAACGTAAGCGCTTCTTGGGCCATACGGAGCATAAGCAGCAACACCCAGTGAACGGGAGGGAAGGAAGAAGTTAATCCCCCATTATAGCGGCCAAGGGTGGGTGACGTCATCCGAGGTACGGCTTTCGTCTGTCAATATGCTCGTACTCAGCCTCCGTGAACTATGCTGCGAGAAGATCATGCGTCCAAGGAGAGAACGATGCGCCAACATGCCCTCACCCTCGCCATTGCCACCTTGGCCGGCGGCCTGGCCTTAGGCGCCCAGGCCCAGCCGGCCTACGAGCCCCAAGGCCTCTACTCCGCCGAGGCCATTCTCGACGCCGACGTCTACCTGACCCGCGACCCCGACGAGCGCGTCGGCGAGGTCGAAGACATTCTCTTCGACGAGGCGATGCAGGTCACTGCCCTGGTGGTGGAAAGCGGCAGCGTGTTGGGGCTGGGCGGTCGGGAATTCATTGTCGAGTCCGGCCGGTTCACCCTCATCACCCATTATGATGACGACGGCGACGCCGAACACCGCGTGATGCTCGTGGCCACCGCCCAGGAGCTCGAAGGCTATCCAATCTTCAGCGACGACTGGTGGGAGCAGGCCCGCGAACGCTCCCGTGAGGCGTGGCTGCAGACCCAGGAGGGTGCCGAGAGCGCCTGGCAGACCACCCAGGAAGGGGCCGAGCAGGCCTGGGAAATCACCCGCGAGAACGCCCGACGGGCCTGGGAAGCGGCCCGTGACGCGGTGGGCGCCGACAACTGATTCGCCTTCCCTTCAGCGACAATCGCCGCTGCTGATTCGCCGCCGGGCCCCGCGCTCGGCGGCGCTGCGTAAGGGGGTCAGAGCCGGTGGCCGACGTGGTAGGCTGGGGCCGTCAGTTCCAGGAGCCGAATCCATGCCCACCGCACCCGACGCCCTCTCCGTCAGCGACGTCAACCACCGCGCCCGACAGACTCTTGAGCGGGACATCGGCGAACTGTGGGTGGAAGGCGAACTCTCCGGGGTATCGCGGCCAAGTTCCGGCCACCTCTACTTCACCCTCAAGGATGACCAGGCTCAGCTGCGCTGCGCGCTGTTTCGCACCCGCGCTCGCTTCGTGGCGACCCCCATGCGCGACGGTGACAGGGTGCGCGTGCGTGGACGGCTCTCAATCTTCGAGCCCCGTGGCGACTATCAGCTGATCGCCGAGGCCGTTCAGGCGGTCGGAGTCGGCGAACTGCTCGCCGCCTTCGAGCGGCTAAAGACGAAACTCGCCGCTGAGGGAGTGTTTGCCAACGCCAGACCCCTGCCTTGCCCGCCCCGCCACCTGCTGGTGCTCACCTCACCCACCGGCGCAGCGGTCCGCGACGTGCTGGCGGTGCTGGCGGCCCGCTGGCCACTGGCCCATATCACCCTGATACCGGTGCCGGTGCAGGGCCGCGAGGCGGCACCCGCGCTGATCGCGGCGCTGGGACTGCTCAATCGACAGCCGGCGCTGGACCCGCACAGCGACGCCATTCTGATCACCCGTGGCGGTGGCAGTCTGGAGGACCTGTGGGCCTTCAATGACGAGCATCTGGCCCGGGCAATATTCCATTCCCGCTTGCCGGTGATGTCGGCGGTGGGCCACGAGGTAGACGTGACCCTGGCCGACTTCGCCGCCGACGCCCGTGCACCGACCCCATCGGCCGCTGCCGAACAGCTGGTGCCGGACCAGCGCGAGCTGGCCCGCCGTATCGTGGCGCTGGAAATGCGCCTGGGCCGCGCCTTCGAGGCGCGACTGGAGCGAGAAGCCCAGCGGCTCGACCACCTGCGCGCTCGGCTGCGCCACCCCGGCGAGGTCCTGGTGCGCCGCCGCGAGGCCCTGGCACTCATTCAGGGGCGACTGGAACGCGCCATAGCCTCCCGTCTGGAAACCGAGCGTCGCCACCAGCGCCAGTTAGCAGTCCGCCTGGCCGCCCATGCCCCTGCACGTCGCCTTGCCGAGGCCGGCGAGCGTCTCGCCCGAGCCAGGACACGGCTGCATATCGCCATGCCTCGGCAACTGGCGGGCCACCGCCAGCAGCTGTCGGCGGTGGCGCGAGAACTTCAGGCGGTAAGCCCCCTGGCGGTACTGGGTCGGGGCTACGCTATCCTGGAAGACGACAAAGGGCAGGTGGTGCGTCGAGCGGCGGACACTGCACCCGGCCAGGCACTCAGCGCCCGGATTGGCGAGGGGCGACTCGACCTCAAGGTGATCCGCACCGACGCCTGTGACACCACACCACAGAGTGGGACCCCATCAGGTCGATAGATTTTGGAATATAGATATTCCAAAAAACAATATATATGATTGTTTCGAAGCCCCGATAGACGTCAACAGGCTAAGACCTATATCGAAGCACTCGACATGTCCTACCCTGGCACTCCGCCAGAGCCTGCGGGGCATGTCACAGCCAGCAACCAGCCAGTAAGGAGACACACCATGTCACTACGTATCAATGATGTTGTACCGGATTTCGAAGCCGACACCAGCCAGGGCCCCATTCGTTTCCACGAGTGGATTGGCGACAGCTGGGCCATTCTGTTCTCCCATCCCAAGGATTTCACGCCGGTCTGCACCACCGAATTCGGCGCCGTTGCGCGCTTGAACGATGAGTGGAACAAGCGCGGCACCAAGGTGATTGGCGTCTCGGTGGATGGCGTGGAGGAGCATAAGGGCTGGATCAACGATATCGCCAGTTTCGCAGGCTGCGACGTTGGGTTTCCTATCATCGCCGATGAAGACCTGAAGGTCGCCAAGCTGTTCGATATGCTGCCCGCAGAAGCCTATATGCCAGACGGTCGCACGCCGGCCGACAGCGCCACCGTCCGTTCGGTATTCATTATTGGCCCGGACAAGCAGCTCAAGCTCTCAATGACCTACCCGATGAACGTTGGCCGCAACTTCGCTGAGGTGCTGCGCGCTCTGGATGCTCTGCAGACCGCCAACGGCCAGGGCGTAGCCACCCCCGCCGACTGGACCGTGGGACAAGACGTGATCATTCCACCGTCGGTTTCCAATGAAGACGCCAAGGCAAAGTACGGCGAATACGAGACCGTCTTCCCCTACCTGCGCCGTACCAAGCTGCCAAAATAAGCCGCTTTTCGCAGCGCGCGTACCCGCGTTACCCCCGCCCGATGGCGGGGGTTTCTCGTTGGGGGGCGGGAAGTATCAGCGATCGGGCTTGAAAGCGCTGGGCTCAAGATCGTGGCGACCCAGCAGCTTGTAGAAATCGGTACGGTTGCGCCCGGCGATGCGCGCCGCCTGGGTGACGTTGCCCTCGGTGATCTTGAGCACCTTGACCAGGTAGCTGCGCTCGAAGGCGGCACGGGCGTCATTGAAAGTGGGCAGGGCGCTGTCCTCGGCGATCAGGGCCTGGGACACCAGCGCCTCGGGAATCATCGCCGTGCTGGTCAGCGCCACGCACTGCTCCACCACGTTGACCAGCTGACGCACGTTGCCGGGCCAGGCGCTGGCGGCCAGAAGGTTGAGCGCCTCCGGAGAGAACCCCTTCACGAATGGCTTGTGACGCTCGGCCGCCTTGGCCACCAGGTGCTTGGCCAGCAGCGGCACATCCTCGGCGCGCTCCTTGAGCGCCGGCAGACGCAGGTTGACCACATTGAGGCGATAGTAGAGATCCTCGCGGAACTCTCCCTCGCGCATGGCTCGGTCCAGGTCGCGGTGGGTGGCCGAGATGATACGCACATCGATAGGAGTTGACTGGGTGGAGCCCAGTGGGCGGATCTGACGCTCCTGCAGGGCCCGCAGCAGCTTGACCTGCAACGGTAGCGGCATGTCGCCGATCTCGTCGAGGAACAGGGTGCCACCGTCGGCGGCCTTGAACAGGCCCTGATGCTCGCTCACCGCGCCGGTGAAAGCGCCCTTGGCGTGGCCGAACAGCTCGCTCTCCAGCAGTTGCTCCGGCAATGCGCCACAGTTGATTGCCACGAAGGGCTTGTCGGCCCGAGGGCTCACCCGGTGAATGGCATTGGCCAGCAGCTCCTTGCCGGAGCCGGAAGCGCCGGTGACCAGCACGCTGACGTCGGAGCTGGCCACCATGCGCGCCTGCTCGAGAATGCGTTCCATGACCGGGCTGCGGGTGATGATCTCGGCGCGCCAGGCGTCGTCGCCCTCCAGGGCGGGTCCGGGCGCCTGAGCCAGGGCTTCGTCGATGGCGGCAAACAGTTCGTCGCGGTCTACCGGTTTAGTCAGAAAACCGAACACGCCCTGGCGGGTGGCGCTGACCGCGTCGGGGATCGAGCCGTGGGCGGTCAGCAGAATCACCGGCATTCCCGGCGCCTGTCGCTGCACCTCTTGAAACAGCGCCAGGCCGTCCATCTCGTCCATGCGCAGATCGGTCAGCACAAGCTCCGGACGATCCAGTTCAAGGGCCTTGAGCGCCTCGCGGCCGCTCTCGGCGGTGGTGACCCGGAAACCGCGGCTCTCCAGGCGCATGCCCAGCAGCTTGAGCAGGCTGACATCGTCATCTACCAGCAGGATATGCGGGCCGGCCACACCGCGCGGGCCCATCGCTGCGACGCCCCCCATTCGGGCGCCTTGGGCGTGGGCCTGCAGGTGCAGGGAGGTGGCGTGCTTCACATGATTCTCCTGTGAGTCGTTCTACTGTCAGTCGTTCTGCTGTCGCAGGTTGATGCTCTGTTCGATGGCGGTAAGCGCCTCAAGCTTCTCGGCCAACGCGGCGTTCTCTTCTTCCAGCGCCACCCGGCGACGCTCGGCGCTGACCAGTTCTCCACGAACCCCCACCAGACGACGGGCCATGGCGCGGCGCCCCTCCAACTCGTTTAGCCAATAGCGCAGCAGCGGCTGGAGCTCGGCCGGCGCGGCGTTCAGGTCGGCCTTGTAGAGTTCCGAGGCCTGGTCCCACTGACGCTCGCTGCCCCAGGCCAGGGCCACCGCCCGCGCCAGACGGCGTTCGCTGGCACGGCCTTCCAACTGCGCCAGCATGGCGTCGCGCCAGGCGCGATCGCCACGCTGGGAGGCAAGGCCGAAAGCTGCCCAGTCAGGTAGCAGGCATGCTTTGTCAGCAAAATCGGGAACCTCGGCCCGGCAGTCCCCGGTCGTGCGCCCAGCGGGCGCGGCAAAGGGCGACTCGGGCAGCAGCTCACAGCCGGCCAGCAATAGCACGGTCGCGCAAGCCAACAGCGAGCGGTATCGAATGGTGTCAATTCCTTGCATGGTGGCCCTCCTCCAGGGCGAGCATCCGGGAATGAGAAAGCTCGGCGGTGGGCATCGGCAGCGTCAGTCGAAAGCAGACCGCCAGCCGAGTCTCTGCCACCAGTTCAAGCCGACCGCATTGCAGCCGGGCGCAGTCGGCGGCAACCGAGAGGCCGATGCCGGAGCCCTTCAGTGGCCCCTTGCGTCGGACGCGCCCCTGGTAGAACGCCTCGAACAGCCGAGGGCGGTCCGCCTCGGCGATGGGCTCACCGCTGTTGGCCACTTCCAGCTCGAGTCGGTTCCGGCGGCGCCGGGCGCGAATCTCGAGTTCGCCGCCATCCGCGCCGTAAGCAATGGCGTTTGACACCAGGTTGTCGAGAATTCGCACGGTGGCGGTCCGATCCAGCGACCACTCCAGTGGGCCATCGAAACAGTTGACGGCCATGCCCTTACTGGCAAGTGCCAGGCGGTGCTTGGCCAGCACCTCACGGACCACGACGGCGACATCCATTCGCTCCGCAGGGACCTGGCGACCATGCTGCAGCAGGTTGTAGTCGAGCAACTGCTCGATCAGCCGCTGCAGTTCGGCACCGCTGGCGTCGATGATCTCAAGCACCTCGAGCTGGCGGGGGGTGAGCTCCCCAGCCACGCCGTCGGCGAGCAGCGCCGACCCCTCGCGCACACTGGCCAGGGGGGTCTTGAGCTCGTGGGACATGTGGCGCAGAAACTGCTGCTTCTCGGCCTCGAGCTCATCCAGCCGCGAGGCGAGCCAGTCGAGCCGCTCGTCGAGCTGAACCAGCTCGGCCGGGCCCTGCACGGGTTTCACCGCATCGCGGGGAGCCCCGCTGCCGATGCCGAGAATACGTCGCTCCAGCTGGCGCACCGGGCGGATGATCAGCCAGGAGAAAAGCAGCATCAGTACCAGGCTCGCCGAGACCAGCGCTGCGGTCTGCAGCCATAGCCTGACCTGCACCGTCTCGGCGCGTTCGCGGATAGCCTCGATACGGCTGTCGATCTGACGGTTGGTGTCACGCCTTATCACATCGGTGCGTTCGGCGAAGGCGGGAAACACTGCCAGTTGCTCCCGAAATACCTCGATGGGAAGAGCAGGCAGCCGCTCCAGCGCCTCGAGCTGGCGCTCCAGCACCGCCATGTCGCGCTCCTCACCAAGCAATTCCTGCTGCTGCGCGAGGACCGCACGATACTCCTCGAGGCGCTCGGCGTAGATCTCGAGCAGGCTCTCCTGTTCCACCACGGCGTACTGTCGGGCGCTGCGCTCCAACTCCAAGGCCAATGCCCCGAGAGTCCGGGCTCGACGGGTCTCCTCCACCGCCTGGCGGGCGCTGACATCGGCCAAGCGCGACAGCTCGGAAAGCACCTGACCGGCCTGGAACATCAGCACGCCAAGGGGCAGCATCACCACAACAAAGGCGAGCAGGACGAGTTGAAACAGCGAGCGGGGTCGCCAGGGACGCGTCAAACGGGTGGTCATGTCCAGCATTCTTTGCAAGGTGATGCGTGGTAGAAAAGCAGGAGATACCGCCATCTTGTTCACCTGTAGAATACCAGAGATCAGCCGGCACACGCGGCATCGCGCCGCCTTCGACCAACCAGTGCAGCGCCTGGGAGGCGAAAAAAAGGGCCGGCAGAGCCGGCCCAAGTACGCAGGGAACTGAAGTATCTGGAAAGAGAACCGAGAGACCGCCTGGCCGGTACGCTCGATGCACTTTCTACGAGCCCGAAGGCCACGAAGCCATAGGGACCCATTTGCCGCCAGGGGCTGGCTCCACATGCGGGGGCAAACCATCGAATGATCCACCGCCCTGCTTCGTTACTGGCAACACCGCCTTGGCCAAGCCGATAGTGATGCTGCGCTATTCGATCCCCCCTGAGGGGGAGAGGCCTCCATGCCTGAGCATCCTTGCCCCTTGTGGTACACGTCCCTGACTACGTCGGTACCCGTCTCATCGCAACCTTGAGTCACACATCGCTATGAGCAGACGTTGATCGCTTCTGGAATCGGGCGCACAGGGCAGTGTTTTCCCGATGTCCTTGGCGATCGAAGACGATTCGAGTCGTAATGAACCGCTTCGTTGCTCGACAATACAATAGCGAATATCGTGCCATTGAAATATCAATTCCAATAAAATCATGAATTTAAAATGTTCAGCATGCGCGGCAGACTATCGGAAAGGCCAACGCGGAGCGTTGGCGGACCAATGACGGCGGTTTTTCGTTGCAATCTGGCAACAGTTTTTTTTGACGTTGCAAATAGCCATTAATAAACAGCAGTTTGCAGTGTCACTATCTAGCGACATCGGCCGGATGGGCGACGCAGGAATGCGACGCCCCCACGTACAGCCTATTAGGAAGGAGAAAGGCACATCAGCCTCGTCCAGCGGCCAGCGACTTGACCAGGATCTTGGACTTGCGTGCGTGATTGTAGGCGTCACGCTTGAGCAGTGGCAGCGCCTCGATATCGGCCAGACGGAAGCCGTGCTCGAAGAACCAATGGGTGGTATGGGTAGTCAGGGCGAACAACGCAGCCAAGCCGAGGCGCCGAGCACGCCGCTCGACCTCGGCCAGCAGCAACTCGCCGCGGTTGCCGCCGCGGTAGTCGCCGTGCACTGCCACGCAGGCCAGCTCCCCCATGTCGGCGGCGTCGAAGGTGTGCAGGGCGGCGCAGCCGATGATCATGCCGTCTCGCTCGATCACCAGATAGTCGTCGATCTCGTGCTCGAGACGCTCCCTGGAGCGCGGCACCAGCATGCCATGATGCTCGAGGGGTTCGAGAAGCTCCAGCAGGCCGCCGATGTCCGCCAGCTCTGCCGGGCGCAGCTGCTCGTAACGGTGCTGGGTGATCATGGTGCCTACCCCGTCACGGGTGAACAGTTCACCCAATAGGGCGTCGTGGTCGTGCCAGGAAAGCAGGTGGGTGCGGGCCACTCCGTGGCGAGCCGCCTGACAGGCAGCCTCCAGGTGGTAAGACAGCTCGCTACCGGACGCCACCTCTTCGAGGAGCGGCTCGGCTTCGGCCGGTGTCAGCTGGCGCTGCATCTGGCCGCTCTGGTCGAACAGGCCGCTGGCCTCGCCGAGCAGGATCAGCTTGTCGGCGCCCAGCGCCATGGCCGCGTGCTGGGCCACGTCGGAAGCGTTGAGGTCGAACACCTCACCGGTGCTGGAGAAGCCCAGCGGCGGAAGCACGACCAGCGAGCCGCGTTCGAGCAGGCCCTGAATGGCCAAGGCACGCACACGGCGAACCTCGCCGCTGCGATCGAAGTCGATCCCCTCGCGAACTCCCAGCGGCTTGGCCATGACCAGGTTGCCCGAGACAACGGTGAGTTCGACGCCGTGCATCGGAGTGTTGGGCAGCCCCAGCGACAGCCGTGCCTCGAGCCACAGCCGCTGCTCGGCGGCGACACGCTCGATGCAGGTCATCACCGCCTCGTCCGCCACCCAGCGACCCTGATGGAGGCCAGGCGCGATGCCGGCGTCATCCAGGGCCTTCTGCACCTGAGGGCGAGTGCCGAAGACCACCACCAGGCGCACGCCCAGGGTGTGCAACAGCGCCAGATCCTGGATCAGTTGCTCACCTCGCCCGCGCGCCATGGCCTCGCCCTCGATCAAGATGACAAAGGTACGCCCGCGGTGAGCGTTGATATAGGGCGACGAGTTGCGGAACCAGTCGACAAAGGGGAAGCGTGTATCCAAGGCCGCACTCCGGCAGCAGGTGAATGGAGAAAAGCGCAGACGTCGATGATAGCAGAGCACCGAAATAACCGCGGCTCCATCGACATTAGCTCTTCTGCCAGAAGCCCTGCTGCCTGAGACGGCAAGGCCCGCGACATGCGCGGGCCCTTTGGGTGTCTGTTGCTTGGCGGGTGATGACGACTAGCCGAAGATTCCCTTGAAGGTAAAAAAGAACAGGATGGAAAGGCCGGCACCGGCCGGCAAGGTAATCAGCCAGGACATCACAATGGTGCCGATGACGCGCAGGTTGAGCGCCGCCATGCCGCGGGCCAGACCCACGCCCAGCACTGCCCCCACCAGGGTGTGGGTAGTGGAGATGGGCAGACCGGTGCCCGATGCCAGCACCACGGTGGTGGCGGCGGCCAGGGTGGCGGCAAAGCCGCGGCTCGGGGTCAGCTCGGTGATGCCGGTGCCCACGGTGGCAATCACCTTGTGGCCATAGGTAACCAGGCCGACGACGATACCGCCGCCGCCCAGCACCAGCACCCACCAGGGCACCAGGGCGGCGCTGTCGATGACGCCGTCGCTGCGCACCACGCTGATGACTGCGGCCAGGGGACCAACGGCGTTGGCCACGTCGTTGGAGCCGTGGGCAAAGGCCATGGCGCAGGCGGTGAAGATCATCAGCACGCCGAACACGCGCTCCACGTTGCTGAAGCCGAAGTGGTCATCGGCACGGCGTTCATAGACCACGCGACGCTCCATGAGGATGCCGAGCCCCATGATCATCAAGCCAATCAGCAGGGAGAACAGGAAGCTTTGACCGAAGCCGAGATCGAGACCGACGTGCTTCAGGCCCTTGGTCAGGGTAACCATGGCGACGATAAAGCCCACCAGGAAGACATAGACCGGCACGTAGCGCTTGGCGGCGGCGAAGGGGTCATGGGACTCGAAGATCAGATGCTGCACCGACTTGAACAGCACAAAGGCGAGGGTACCGGCCAACAGCGGCGAGACCAGCCAGCTCGAGGCGATGGTGCCCACCTTGCCCCAGGCCACCGCCTCCATGCCCAGCCCCACCGCGCCGAAACCGACGATAGCCCCGACGATGGAGTGGGTGGTGGACACCGGCCAGCCCTTGGCCGAGGCAATCAGCAGCCAGATAGCCGCCGCCAGCAGCGCCGAGAGCATGCCGTAGACCAGCAGCTGAGGGTTGGCCTGGAGCAGTGCCGGGTCGACGATACCACCGCGGATGGTCGAGGTGACCTCTCCGCCGGCCAGCCAGGCGCCCAGAAATTCGAAGATCACCGCAATGATGATCGCCTGCTTGATGGTGATGGCCCGGGAGCCCACCGAGGTGCCCATGGCATTGGCCACGTCGTTGGCACCCACGCCCCAGGCCATGAAGAAGCCGAAGAGGCAGGCCAGGATGATGAAGATTTCGCCGTGCTGCGCGATGATCGCCATAGGGGATTCGTCCTATGTGGCTTGTCGTGAGTGGCGTATCTGGACAGGACCCGGGATCGCCGAGCCGCGTCGAGAAGGGATCAGCGGGCTGTCAGGATCTGCAGTCGACTGCCAACACGTTCGGCGCGGTCGGAGAGCTCCCCGACCCAGTCGATGATCTTGTAGAAGAAGATCACGTCCACCGGTGGCAGCTCGCTCTCCAGCGCGAACAGGCGGCGACGGATATCCACCTGCTGGCCATCTGCCTGGTGTTCAAGGACGTGCAGCTGGCGGATCAGGCGCTGCATCACATCCGAGACGTTTCGGCCGAAGCCGGACTCAAGCAGAGTCTCAAGCTCTTCCATGGCCTCCCGGGACTGGGCCACGCAGGCCACCGCCGTCCGGATATAGTCGCGCATGGGGTCGGCCAGAGGCTCGGGCATCCGCATCTTGCGACCGAGCATGATGCCGGTGATGTCGCGTACCTTGTTGGCCATCTTGTCCTGGACGCTGATCAGGTCTAACAGGTCGGTACGGGAGACCGGCAGGAACAGGGTATTGGGCAGGTTGAGGCGCAGCTCGGTCTTGAGCTCATCGGCCTCGTGCTCCAGGCGGGTGATGGACTCGCGAATCCGGGCTGCCTCTTCCCACTCCTCGGCCAGGGAAGCCTCGAAGAAGGGCAGCAGCAGGTCGGCACACTCGTTGGCCTTGACGATATGCGTCAGCAGCGGCTGGAATGGCGATCGACCGAACATGGCGGAAAACGGGTTGGGGGTAACCATTGGCGTCATATGCACTTGGGAAATGGCGGCAACAGTATAGTGTTCATGCCCGGCCCCGTCATGAAAATATCATCTAAACGTAACCAAACCGAGGTGGCAATCCGATGAGTCAGGAGATAGAGCTGAAACTAGCGCTCGGCCAGGAAGGTCCGAAGGCGCTGCGCTGCCACCCGCTGCTGGCGGCACAGCCGGCCCAGGCGTCCCACCTCGGCAATACCTATTTCGATACCCCCGAAGGGGCGCTGGAACGGGCGCGGATGGCGCTGCGGCTGCGTCGGGTCAACGGCCGCGTGCTGCAGACGGTGAAGACTCGCGGCGAAGGCGGCGGTGGGCTCTCGACACGCGGCGAGTGGGAATGGGAGGTATCCGGCTCGGGACTCGACCTCGAGGGCCTGAAAGGGTTGCCGCCGGCAGCGCTGGGTCAGGACGTGCTGGAACGGCTAGTTCCTCGCTTCACCACCGATTTTCATCGCGAGACCCGCATGATCGATCATGCCGGAGCGCGCATCGAGGTGGCCCTGGACGAAGGGGAGATCCTTGCCGACAACCGGCGAGTGGCGATTCGCGAACTGGAGCTAGAACTCAAGGCCGGTGAACCCGAGGCGCTCTGGTCCCTCGCCGAGACACTGGCCGAGTCGTTGCCTCTGCGCCCCGCAGATACCAGCAAAGCCGCCCGAGGCAGCGCCCTGCTGGCCGACGCCTGGCAGTTGCCCAAGGGGGGAACGCCCAGCGCCTGGCTGCATCGTGCCATAGTGGCCCTGGACGCCCTGGCCGATACCGGCGATGAGACCTGGCGCCGCGAGGCCGGCAAGGCCCTGCAGCAACTGGCCGAAGCGAGCGGCGGCGACACCGCCAAAGCGGCATCCGGGCTGGCCGCGCTGCTCTCGAACTCGGCCTGGCTGACGCCGGCGTTCAGCCTGGCCATGGTGCGCCTCGCCCGCCGGCTGCCCGCCGACCGCGACCTCGCCTGACTCCCTCCCCTCGATCCGGCCCAAGGAAATGTGCCATGACTCACGAATTCCAACCCGGCGGTGAGGGCCTGCGCACCCGTGCCTTCCAGATCATCTTCGAGTCGAACACGGGCCCCGCCAGGGGCTTCGATATCGTACTGATCGTGATGATACTGGCCAGCGTGCTGGTGGTAATGCTCGACAGCGTGGATAGCTATGCGGCCCGCTGGGGCGACCTCTTCTTCTGGCTGGAGTGGGGCTTCACCATCGCCTTCACCCTGGAGCTGGCGGTGCGCCTCTACTGCCTGGAACGCCCCCTCGACTACCTGAAGAGCTTCTACGGCGTGGTCGATGTGATCGCCGTCATGCCCACCTGGCTGGCGCTGATCATCCCTGGTGCCCAGGCCCTGCTGATCGTGCGTGTACTCAGGGTGCTGCGGATCTTCCGCATCCTGCGGATGATGCAGTTCGTCGGCGAAGGACGACTGTTGATGGAATCGCTGCGACGCGCCTTGCATCCGATCTTCCTGTTCCTGATTACCGTGCTCTTCCTGGTGACGATCTTCGCTTCGCTGATCTACCTGATCGAGCCCGCCGAGGCCGGCTTCACCAGCATCCCTCAGGCGATCTACTGGGCCATCGTCACCCTGACCACAGTGGGCTACGGCGACATCGTTCCGGTCACCCCGCTGGGCCAGGGGCTCTCGGTCATGGTGATGCTCACCGGCTATTCGATCATCGTGGTGCCCACCGGGGTGTTTTCGGCGGAAGTGATCCGTTCGGTCCGTCAGGAGCAGTACTCCGATCAGGCATGCCCGGGCTGCGGCCACGACCAGCATGACCGAACCGCGAAGTACTGTCTCAAATGCGGCACCTGGCTCGACGAGGAGACGCCTGATCCGCACCTCTCCGAGGAGGAACAAGAGGCCTGGTGGCAAGCCCGTGAGGGCAAGGGGGGCGACACGGTCGACAAGAACGACAGGAAACAGGAATCTCCGCCGGGCTGAGCCGGCAGCGCCATCGTGCCGGCGAGGGCACCTACTCCCGGAATGGCTCGACGTCGCCGCGCCCTTCGCGAAGGATCGTCGGCGGCAGCTCACGCAGATCCACCACGCTGGTGGGCTCCAGATGGCAGGCACCGCCGTCGATGACCAGGTCGAGTTGAGACCCGAAGCGGTCACGGATCTCCTCGGCATCGGTCATCGGCAGCTCCTCACCCACCGGGATCAGCGTCACGCTCATCAGCGGCTCGCCCAGCGCGTCAAGCAGCGCATGGGTGATGGCATGATCCGGCACCCGCACCCCGATAGAGCGGCGTTTGGGGTGCAGCAGCAGCCGCGGCACCTCGGTGGTAGCACTGAGGATGAAGGTATAGGCACCCGGCGTGTGGGCCTTGAGCAGCCGGAACACGGCGTTATCCACCTTGGCGTAGGTGCCAATCTCCGAGAGATCGGAACAGACCAGGGTGAAGTTGTGCTTGTCGTCCAGCGAACGCAGCCGCTTGATCTTCTCGACGGCCTTCTTGTCGCCGAGGTGGCAGCCTAGCGCATAGCCCGAGTCGGTGGGATAGGCCACCACCCCGCCCGAACGGATAATCTGAATCGACTGGTCGATCAGTCGTTTCTGGGGATTGTCGGGATGAATCTGGAAAAACTGGCTCATGGTCAAGCTCCCTGTGAAATGGCCATGCGAATCATGAAGTGTTTACTGGTGCGCCGAAGCAAGCGGCAAGCCTGGGGTGAGTCCACACCGGCGGCGTGGCGGTTCGCGGCACCGGGCTCATGCTGCCAGGTGCCAAGTGGCCGCCGGGAAAGTGAAAATCGCTGCCCAGCGAGGCGTAGAGCTCCCGCTCCTGGAGTTGGCGAGCCAGATCGCGGGTGGCATCGGCGTTCTGGAAACCGCTGACCAGTTCGGCGGCTTGACCTCCCGCCTCGCGGAAATCGTCCAGCAGCAGGCCGCGCTTGCGCCTTGTGAGACCGTGGCGCAGAGGATGGGCCAGCACCGCCACTCCACCCGCCGCGACAATCCAGGACACCGCCTCGGCAATCTGCGGCCAGAGGGACTTCACATCGCCGGCCTTGCCATCACCCAGATGCTTCTTGAAGGCGATGCCGACATCGGGCACCAGCCCCGCGGCAACCAGCGCCCGGGCGAAGTCGGGCCGACCCAGTGGTCGCTCGCTGCCGGCCTGCTCCCGGGCTCTTGCCAGGGCATCGGCCAGGCCGATCTTCTCCAACCGCTCGGCGATCTTGAGCGCACGTCGCTCCCTGGCCTGTGCCTGGGCCACCAGCCCCTCGACCAGGGGACCACGAGCACCTTCCGGCAGCAGCCCCACCACGTGAATGTTGTGGCCTCGCCACTGGGTGGAAAGTTCGGTGCCCGCCATCAGAACAATGCCCTGAAGCGCCGCCGCGGCGGTCGCTTCAGGCACCCCGGCCAGGGTATCGTGGTCGGTCAGCGCCATATGGGTAAGACCCCGCTCACGACACAGCGCCACCAGCGCCTCGGGCGACAGTGCGCCATCCGAAGCGGTGGAGTGCATGTGCAGATCGATGGACAGCGGTTCGGGGTCGCCTTCGAAACGGGCGGGAAGTCGGGGCATTGGCATGACGCCGGCTAGGGACTTTGTCAAAATGGCTTTCCATGGTGCGCGCCCGGCCGTTGACGGTCAATCACGAGCGCACCCTGCGGCGTCAGCCGCCCAATCCGAGGAAATCACTCTAATGCTCTACGCCATCATCAGCGAAGATGTGAACAACAGCCTGGAACGCCGCCTGGCCGCTCGACCAGACCACCTGTCGCGCCTGGAGACCCTGCGTGACGAAGGCCGCCTTGTGCTTGTCGGCCCCCATCCGGCCATCGACAGCGAAGATCCGGGAGAGGCCGGCTTCACCGGCAGCCTGGTGGTCGCCGAATTCGAGAACCTGAAGGAGGCCCAGGCCTGGGCCGACGCCGACCCCTACATGATCGCAGGGGTCTACGAAAGGGTAACGGTGAAACCGTTCAAGAAGGTCCTGCCCTGACCCTGTCGCGTCACGACACCTTGCCCACAGGCAGGTTTTGCACAGGCAGGTTCTGCACAGAGACTGTGGATAACGCTGTTGAAACGCCGCGGACGCTTTGCCCCAGCCGGCATAGGGCGGCGCCGCGGCGCCGCTGATCAGATAATGACCAGCCCTTCCCATGCCCAGCCCCACCGATGGAGCTACCGTGACCGCCACCCCCGATGGCATGCCCCCCCTCGCCGCCATGGAGACCGCCCGCCTCGACTGGCAGCGCGATGACACCGGAGAGGAGGCCCCCCGCTCCGCAGACTTCGACGATGTCTACTTCTCGCGCCACGATGGTCGCGCAGAGACCTCGCATGTCTTTCTGGGCGGCAACCGGCTGCCAGAACGCTTCGCCAGTTGGCGAGGAATGCGTCCCTTCGTGGTCGGCGAGACCGGATTCGGTACCGGGCTCAACATGCTGTGCGCCTGGGCATGCTTTGACGCCCATGCGGCAGCAGAGGCGCGGCTGCACCTGGTCTCCACCGAAAAGTTTCCGTTATGCCGCGAGGATCTGGCCCGGGCGCTGGCGATCTGGCCCGACCTGGCCCGCCACACAGAGGCGCTCTTGGCCCAGTGGCCCGAGCCGGTGGCGGGGGTGCATCGACTGCACCTCGACCCGCGAGTCACCCTGGACCTGCACTTCGGCGATGCGGTCGAACGCCTGGCGCTCCTCGACGGGCGGGTCGATGCGTGGTTCCTGGACGGTTTTGCCCCGTCGAAGAACCCGGAGATGTGGCAGCCCGAGCTGTTCGAAGCCATGGCCGCTCGCTCGCGCCCCGGCGCCACCTTCGCTACTTTCACCTGTGCCGGGGTAGTCAAGAGAGGACTCAAGGCGGCGGGCTTCGCCTGGCGCAAGGTGCCGGGCTTCGGCCGCAAGCGCGAGATGCTGGTCGGGGAGATCACCGCACCGCCCGAGGATGCGCGACGGAGTAGCACGCCCTGGTTTACCCCGCCCCCGGCACGACCATCGCACCGGGTGGCGGTGATCGGTGCCGGCATCGCCGGCACCAGTGTGGCCGCCGCCCTGGCCGAGCGTGGCGTGGCGGTGACGCTGTTCGACCGTAAGGGCCCCGGGGCCGGTGGTTCCGGCAACGCCCAGGGGGCGCTATACGTCAAACTTGCCGCGGAGACCAACTACCAGAGCCGTGTCTATCTTGCCGGCTTGCTCCACAGCCGTCGCTGGCTTTCGCGCCTCGACCCAGGGCAGACGCTATGGTCGCCCTGTGGCGTGCTGCAATTGGCGCTCAGCGAGAAGGAGCATGCGCGCCAGGCGCGTTTCCTGGAACGACAACCGCTGCCGTCAGGCGTGGTGGAGGGGGCGAGCGCCGAACAGGCCACCGAACGCGCCGGCGTCGGGACGTGGGCTCCCGCCCTGGACTACCCCCAGGCCGGCTGGGTGCGGCCGGATGCCCTCTGCCGGCGGCTGGCCGAGACGCCCGGCATTCTCTTTCGTCAGGCCGAGGTGATCCGCCTGACGGCCGAATCCGACGGCTGGCGCCTGGTGGCCCGCGACGGCACGACGCTCGACGTCGATCAGGTGGTGATCGCCACGGCGACGCTGGCCAACCGCTTCCATCAGACCAGCGCCCTGCCCCTGCAGCCGGTGCGGGGCCAGGTCAGTCGAGTGCGCCTTCCGCCAGACGCTCCGGGTCTCGGCCGGGTCGTCTGCGCCGGCGGCTATGTGCCGCCGCCACTAGACGGCTGGCTTACCTTCGGGGCCACCTTCTTGCCCAACGACGCCGACAGTGGGGTTCGCGAGAGTGACCACCTTGCCAACCTGGCCGAGCTCGAGCGCACCCTGCCCGCCTATGTGGCCGCCCTGAACGAAGCGGGCGCCGACCTCACGCCGGCTAACCTCGAGGGGCGCGCCGGCGTGCGGGCGGCAAGCCCGGATAAATCACCCTATGCCGGCCCGGTGCCCGATGCCGAGGCGTGGCAAGAGGCCTACGCCGAGCTGACCAAAGACGCGACGCGCATTCCCGGCACCCCCGGCCGCCACCATACCGGGCTCTGGATCAGCGCCGCCCACGGTTCCCGGGGCCTGGCCAGTGCGCCGCTCTGCGCGGAGCTGCTGGCCTCGCGGATCTGCGACGAACCGCTGCCCCTGGAGCAGCCGCTGGTGGACCACCTGCATCCAGGGCGACGGCTGATCCGCGACCTCATACAAGGGAAACATGAATCAGCAGCAGCGAGAGGCGCCGAAAACCGCGCATAGCCAGAGTCCTCTGCCCTAGCCTTCCTCGTCGTCGGCCAGGTCGCGCCCGAAGGCGCGCCACTGGGCAAGGGTCATCACCTCGGTGGTCTCGGTCTGAAGGTCGTGAGCGATGATCAGCTCGCTGCGCTCGAGCTGGCCCTTGACCTCGACGACCCAGCCACCCATGCCATCGCCGGTATCGGTGGTGTCGTAGCCCTCACGGGTGACGAAGGCCTCCAGCAGGGCATCCAGGGTCTCTCCCGGCAGCATGCGGTATGGGACCTCCAGGAAACGTCCGCTCATGTCGCGCCCTCCGCGTCGTCACGCTTCATATCTCTCGGCTCCCCATTACCCTGCTCCCCATTACCCTGCTCCCCGTCACTCGCATTGAGACCATCCTCTTTTACATCACTCTCTCCGGCTTCCCAAGTGGCCAACTGGTCGAGGAAGGCCGCCTCGTCGAGCACCGGTACGCCCAGCTGCATGGCTTTCTCCAGCTTGCTGCCGGCAGCCTCGCCGGCGACCAGGCCGGCGGTCTTCTTTGACACGCTGCCGGCGACCTTGGCGCCAAGCGCCTGCAGGCGAGCCTTGCCCTGGTCGCGGGTCATGCCCTCCAGGGTGCCGGTGAGCACCCAGGTCTGGCCAACCAAGGGCTGTGGCTGCTCAACGACGGCTTCCTCTTCCCAGCTCAGGCCACAGGCGATCAGCTCGTCGATGGTCTCGCGGTTATGGGGCTGACGAAAGAAGGTATGCACATGGGCGGCGACAACGGGACCCACTTCCTCTACCGCCTCGAGAGCGGTCAACTCGGCGCTCATCAGTGCCTCCAAAGTACCAAAGTGGCTAGCCAGGTTAGCCGCCGTGGCCTCGCCCACCTCGCGGATTCCAAGGGCATAAATAAAGCGCGCCAGGGTCGTGGCCTTGGCCTTCGACAGCGCCGCTACCAGGTTCTCTGAGGACTTCTTCCCCATGCGCGGCAGTTCGGCCAGCCGCTCGGCCTCCAGGCGAAACAGATCCGCCGGCGTAGTGACCCAGTCGTGCTCGATAAGCGCCTCGATCAGCTTCTCGCCGAGGCCATCGATGTCCAGCGCGCGGCGCGAGGCGAAGTGTTTGAGCGCCTCCTTGCGCTGGGCGGGGCAGTAGAGCCCGCCGGAACAGCGCGCCACGACTTCGTCTTCCAGACGCTCGATCTCGGCACCACACACCGGGCAACGCTCAGGAAAGACGATCTTCCGGGCGTCTGAGGGGCGTAGCTCCTCCATCACCCGCACCACCTTGGGAATCACATCACCGGCGCGGCGTATGGCCACCGTGTCACCGATCATGACACCGAGCCGACGGATTTCGTCGGCATTGTGCAGGGTGGCATTGGAGACGGTGACGCCGGCTACCGACACAGGTTCTAGGCGAGCCACCGGGGTGATGGCACCGGTACGGCCCACCTGAAACTCCACGTCGTTGAGCCGCGTGGTCTGTTCCTGGGCGGGAAACTTGAAGGCGATCGCCCAGCGCGGCGCCCTGGCCACGAAGCCCAGCTCACGCTGCAGGCGCAGGTTGTTGACCTTGATTACCGCACCGTCGATGTCATAACCCAAACCATCGCGCTTCTCGCCCAGGCGCCGACAGTAGTCGACTACACCAGCCGTTCCCTTGACCACCGCGAGCTCCTTGCTGGTACGAAAGCCGAAGTCGCCGAGGTGCGCCATCAATGCGCTGTGGGTAGCGTCACCCAACGGGGGCTCGATTCGCGCCACCTGGTAGGCACTGAACGATAGGGGGCGGGTAGCGGTGACCCTCGGGTCGAGCTGGCGAAGGCTACCGGCGGCAGCGTTTCGCGGGTTGGCGAAGACCTTGGCCTCATCGTCCCGGGCCCGCTCGTTCATCGCCTCGAAGCTGGCGTGGTCAATGGTCACCTCGCCGCGGACCTCGAGTAGGGCCGGGGGAGCCTCGCCGCGCAATCGCAACGGCACCGAGCGCAGGGTGCGCAGGTTAGAGGTAATACCCTCGCCGGTGCGGCCATCGCCGCGGGTAGCACCGCTGATCAGCACGCCCGTCTCATAGACCAGCGACACGGCGGCGCCATCGAGTTTGGGTTCGCAGCAGAAGGCGATCTCTTCGCCTTCCACCTCGAGCCGCTCGGCCACCCGGGTAACAAAAGCAGCCAGCTCATCCTCACTGAAGGCGTTGTCTAGCGACAGCATCGGCACGGCGTGCTCGACCTCGGGGAAGCCTGCATCCGGCGGCGCCCCGACCCTCTGAGTGGGCGAGTCCGGCGTCACCAGCTCAGGATGCGCGGTCTCGATTTCCTGAAGACGGCGAAGGCGACGGTCATAATCGGCGTCGGTGAGGCTCGGGTCATCAAGCACGTAGTAGCGATGGTTGGCATCGTCGAGCTCGGCTCGCAGGCGCATCACCTCGTCGAGGAGCGGCTGATCGGCGTTGGTCATGGATAGCTGTGTCTCGATCATTGACAGGGCCTTGAAGCGGATCGCTCAAGGCCGAAAGCACGCTAGGCAGCAAGCTTACCAAAACAACACCCCCCGGTGGGATGCCGGGGGGTGTTGACTTGCTGCCTGGCGCCTGGCGCTAGTTCACCTGGTAGCGGTGCAGGCGATGGCGGCGAACGAACTCCTGCACCCGCTGCCGGGCAAACTCCACGGTCTGGGCGGTCATCACGCTGTGATTCTCGTCTTTCAGTTCACCACCCAGGTGGCGCACGATCACCATGGCGGTCTCCACCATGGCCTCAAAGGCCGCGGAGGGGTCGTCGGCGCCAGGTAGCGGCATCAGCAGAGTGATACCGGGGGTGCGGAACTCGTCCATGGCCGCGATGGGAAAGTTACCGGGCTTCACCACGTTGACCATGGAGAACTGCAGGCGACTCTCCGAGTCTTCGGTTTCGAAGCGGTGGAACACCTTCATATCGCGATCATAGCGGAGGCCACAGGCCATCATCAGATCAAGCAGCGCGGCGCCGGAAAAGCCCTCGTCATCGCGGGACATCACGCTGATAACGATGAGTTCGCTGGCGGCACCCAGAGTCTCACGGGCGTGTTCGGCGCTGACATCGTGGCGCAGGGCTTTCTCCAACACCGGGTGCGCGCGAACCTTGTCACTGTTAAGCGCGGGCTCCAGCTCTTGATCCAGGTCTTGATCCAGCTCTTGATCCAGATCGGGCTCTGCTTCGTAGGCATCATCCGTATACGACGCATCGAGCTCGGCGTCTGCCGACTCGGAGGACCGATCGAGCTTTCGGGCGCTGGGCGACGCGAACGACTGGCCCTCCTGCCGACGGCTTTCATTTTCCTGGGCTGCCTGCTCCGCCAGAGCCTGCTCACGAGCCAGGCGTTGATGCTCTGCATCCAGGGCTGCCTTCTCGGCCTTCTCCTTTTCGCGGCGCACCTTCTCGAGACGCTTGTGCTCACGGCGCTCAGCCAACGTCTTCTGCAGTGAGGCACCAAAACGCTGGACGGAAGCTCCCATCCTCCTGGAACCATTCTTGAAGGAGTCACCCATGCCTTCCAGATCCACCAGGCGATAATGCTCATCGTCATGAGTGTGGCTATCATGATCGTCTGGGTGGGCTACCAATGGTTCGTCGGCGGCAGCCGCCCGGGTAGACTCCTCGTCCAGCGCGGAGAGGCTGGGCTCGCGGCGCTCGTGTGTCTCCTGCACGGTCTCATTCTGAGCGGGCTTGGTCTGAGCGGGCTTGGTCTGAGCGGACCTCGTTTGAACGGGCCTGGTCTCAACTTGACCGGCATCAACAGAATCGGAACACTCGTAATCGGACTGAATTGGGTCGGCGGACGTCGAGTCGACGGACTCGTGGAAAGTTGTCTTCGTTGATGCCGCACCTCGGACAGGCGACGAGTTGCCGGTCGGATCATGACCAGCCGCACTGCGTTCTTTCAAAGGCTCAGGATCGCTGGGAGTGACGAACTCGCGAACGGGTTCACGCTTCATCGCACTGGCCTCGACGGAGGCACTACCTACGGCGCCTTCGGCAGCTTTAACCCCACCAGCAGACCCCGCGTTATCGGCTCGAGACATTTCTGCCTGACGGCGGAAACCTGCCAACACGCGAGAAGGGCCAGGATGCTCTTGGCGCTCCAGCTTGGGCTTGGGTTGCACACGGCTATAATCCGCAGGCTTTAGCACCCGAGCCCCTCCGTTGGGCAGCTCCCAGTTGATCTCGGCCTCGCGGGCCAATTCGTCGGGGTCGGTACTCCGGGTATCCTCCTTCACCTCATCGAGGCGAGGAACATGCCGCTGGCGCTGAAGGCGACGCACCCCATCCACCACGATGAGGGTCACCAGCGCCAACCCCAGGATGATTAGCCACTCTCTAAGTTCCATGGGTCGTCAGCCTTTCGCTTAGGCGCCATGCCTGATGGTTGTCCGTCAACAGCATAGCGCGATTGCCAAAAAAGGGGCCACTTTTTTTGTTTGTCAACCCTCGGGGATTTCTTGCCCCGAGTCGATGACACCCCGCGCAATCGCCCTTCGATGATCCCCTCGCATCCGTGCAATGCAGCATTATCACTCTCCTTGTTACCCCTTTTATCACTCGGCTTCAAGCCCATCAGGCTTCCGCCAGGGCCGCAGCCTCCTCGACATCCACAGAAACCAGGCGCGATACCCCCGGCTCCTGCATGGTAACCCCCATCAGTCGATCACCGGCTTCCATGGCGATCTTGTTGTGGGTGATATAGATAAACTGAACGCTTTCCGACATCTCTTTCACCAGCTTTGCATAGCGGCCTACATTGGCGTCATCCAGCGGCGCATCCACCTCGTCCAGCATGCAGAAGGGTGCCGGGTTGAGCTGGAAGATAGCGAACACCAGCGACAGAGCCGTCAGCGCCTTTTCACCGCCGGAAAGCAGGTGAATGGTGCTGTTCTTCTTGCCCGGTGGCCGGGCCATGATGGCCACTCCCGTCTCCAGTAAATCCTCGCCGGTCAGGGTCAACCATGCGGTTCCACCGCCGAAGATGCGCGGAAAAAGTGCCTGCAGGCCGGCATTGACCCGCTCGAAGGTATCCCGGAAACGGGCTCGTGTTTCCTGGTCGATCCGACGAATTGCCCGATCGAGGGTCTCCAGAGCCTCGCTGAGCTCGGCGTGCTGAGCCTGCAGATAATCGCGGCGCTCGGCCTGCTGGTCGTACTCCTCGATGGCCGCCAGGTTGATGGCCCCGAGCCGGCGGATGCGCTCACCGAGCTCTTCCTGGCGGGACTGCCAGGCGGACTCCGTGGCGTTGGGGTCGAGCTGTTCGGCCAACGGGCGCTCCTCGAGACCCAGTTCGCGAAGCTGCACGGCCTGGGTCTCGGCCTTTAGCTGCAGCGCCTGAACCTGCATCCGCGCCTCCTGAAGGCGTTCGCGAATGCCTTCCAGGCTGCGCTCGTGGCCCTGGCGCGACTGCTCGTCCTCACGCAGCCGCTCCACCAGCTCGGCGGAACGAGCGCGCACCGCGTTGAGCGCGCGCTCTTCTCGCTCACGACGGTCGAGCAGCTCATCGAGGCGCTCGCGACGCTCCTCCTGGGGCTCACGCAGCAGCTCTCGTTCCTCCTGGAGCTCCTCGAGCCGCCCCTGGAGACGCTCACGGGACTCGCCGGCGCGACCCTGCTGCTCCGCCAGACCGGTGCGTTCGGCGGCCAGGCGCTCCTGCTCCAGGGCCAGGCGCTGCAGCTGCTCGGCCTGGGGACGCTGGCGGGCCCGCAGCGAGGCGAGCCGCTCGCGGGCGGCCTGGCGCTTGCGCTCGAGACGCTCACGACGCTCGGTGCCCTCCTCCAGCTTCGCCATGGCCTGCTGCCAGAGGTCGCGGGCCTCTTCGATCCCCAGCCGGGCCTCTTCCCGCGCCTCGCCGAGACCGGCCAGCTCCTCGGCCAGCTCGGCGGCCCGCTCCTCGAGGTGCTCAAGCCGGCTGGCAAGACCGCTGTGCTGCACTGCCAGCTGCTGGCGGCGCTGGTCCAGGTCGCGCTCCTCGAGGCGACACGCCTCCAGGTCCCGCTCGGCCCGTTCGGCCCGCTCAATCTGCTCGGCCAGGCCCTGCTCCTGCTCGACAAGACGCGACTCCACCGCCGCGAAGGCCTCCTCCGCCTCGGCCTGGCGACGGCGGCTGACCAGCAGGGCATCGGGGCCATCGCTCTGACCGCGGTGACGCACCCAGCCCGGCCCCAACCACAGACCATCCGGCGTGATCAAGCTCGCGCCCGGCGCCAGGGTGCCGCGCTCGGCCCAGGCCGTCTCGCGACTCTCGACGCAGCGGATGCCGGCCAGCCAATGGCCGGCGGCTCCGGCGCCCTGAACGCGACTGCCAAGGCTTTCGGCAGGCGCCTGGACGTCGCACGCCTCGATTAGCCCCAGCTCTGCAGGTGGGACGACCGGAACGGAGCGCTCCAGGGCAGATTTCGCCGGAGAGAACAGCCGTGCACGCAGCCAGGACGCCAGTACCCAGGAGACGGCGGCTTCCCAACCGGGGTCGACCTCCAGACGCTCACCGAGGCGAGGGGCGTCCGCAAGCCCAAGCCCAGTCAGGTGATCTTCCAGCGCCTCGTCGTGGTCGGCCAGCCCGGCCTGGATCAGCGCTTCCAGGGAGGCGAGCTCGCCCTGCAGCTCGCTGCGCCGCTGACGCTCCACCTCGCGGGCAGCCTCGCTCTCACGGGCCGCCTCCCGGGCCTCGTCCCGGGCCTGCTGCAACGCCTCGCGACGGGCCTCCAGGGACTCCCGCTGGAGATCCAACTCGTCCAGCCGCTCCTTCAGCTCGGTACGCTGTCCGACGAGGCCGGCAATGTCGGGCAGCTCCGCCTGCTGCTGCCGGCGGCGCTGTTCGTCGGCGCCAAGACGCTCCAGACGCGACTCCTGGTCGCGCAAACGATCCTGCCCTCGCTCGGCCTCCCGGCTTGTCTCACGCCACTGCTCGCTGAAGGCCTCCCAGTCGGCATCGGCCTCCTCCACTTCGGGCTCGGCTTCCTCGAGCGCCGCCTCGAGTTCCTCCAACTGCTCGGCCAGTTCCTCGTGTTCTGGCGTGAGTGTCTCAAGACGCTCGTCCAGGCGCGCCAGCCGCTCGCCGTCATCTTCACCCAGGCGAGAAAGCTCCTGTAGATCGCGGTGTGCGGCCTCGAGGTCACGGGCCAGCTGAGTATCGCGGGCGCGGGCATGTTCGAGATCCTGCTCCAGACGGGCGATGGTGGTGGTGGTCTCGAAAAAGCGTGACTGTTCGACGTCGAGCTCGGAGGCCAGACGGTCGTGGTCTGCCCGGGCTTCCTCGAGGCGGGTCTCGCACTGCCGCAGGCCCAACACCTCGCGCTCCACGGCGGTCTCGAGCTCCCCGACGCGGCTCTCCTCTTCGCTTTGCCTGGCGCGCAGGGCAAGGGCGCGCAGCAGTGCCAGCTCACCCTTGACCCGGTGCTCCTCGTTCTTGAGGGTCTGGTAGCGGCGCGCCGCCTCGGCCTGGCGCCTGAGGCGCTCGAGCTGCTTGTCGAGTTCCTCGCGAATATCCTCCAAGCGGTCGAGGTTTTCCTGGGTGCGCCGCATGCGACTCTCGGTCTCGCGGCGGCGCTCCTTGTACTTGGAGATACCGGCGGCTTCCTCCAGAGTGGCGCGCAGCTCCTCTGGGCGCGCCTCGATCAGCCGCGAGATCATGCCCTGACCGATGATGGCGTAGGAGCGCGGCCCGAGACCCGTACCGAGGAAGAGATCACCAATGTCGCGGCGGCGACATTTCTGGCCGTTGAAAAAATAGGAGGATTGGGCGTCCCGGGTCACCACTCGCTTGACGGCGATCTCTGCGTACTGGGCGTAAACGCCGCCCATGGTGCCGTCGCGGTTGTCGAATAGCAGCTCGATGGCAGCCTGTCCCACCGGTTTGCGGCCGGTGGAGCCATTGAAGATGACGTCTGTCATCGACTCCCCGCGCAGAGTCTTGGCCGACGACTCGCCCATGACCCAGCGCACCGCATCGATAATGTTGGACTTGCCGCAGCCGTTAGGCCCCACAATAGCGGTCATGTTGCCATCGAAGGGCACGGTGACCGGGTCGACGAAGGATTTGAAGCCGACCAGGCGTATGGACTTGAGACGCATTGGCGCTTAAACGCCGGTGTTATTCGAAGACACGATCGATCACCACATCGACAGGCTCAACGTCGGTGTCCCCCACCGGCACATCGTTGCGGCCACCGAACAGGTCGCCGGTCTGGGGAGTGGCGTCGCCGCTGGCCGAGACTCGCACCACCAGGCGCGCCTCGCTCACCTGAGCCAGGCTAGCCTGTGGCGACATGGCATTGCGCTCGTCGAGCACCACCTCCACGGGCAGGTCGCTGGCACGGAACTGGGCCACCGCCAGGGGCGGCAGCTCGCCCTCCAGGTCGCGAGCCACCACGAACACGGTGGCCTGCTCGCCCAGACGCCCCTCGAGGGCCTCATCCAGGCTCACCCGCACCCGGATGCCCACCCCCTGGACATCGCCCATCACCGGCTCGGCGCCCGGGGTCACGCCCAGGCGCTCCTGGGCGATGCGTATGCCTTCGCGCAGCGCCTCGCCTGACCCGGGATCGGTCATACCCGCGATGGCGCGGCGCCAATAGTCGATGGCTTTCTCGTAGTCGCTGCGGTCGAAGGCCTCGATACCCAGCACGCCGAGAACCGTAGGCTGACTGGAGTCACGTTCCAGAGTCTCGTCGACCAATGTCTGAACACGCGGGGTCAGCTGGCGGTCGGCCACGAAGAATTCGATCTGGGCCAACTGGCCGAGCAGTGATGGATGCCTGCCTTCGATCTCGATCAGTCTCTCCAGAGCGTGGATCGCTTCACGCCCCCGGCCAATGTCACGGTAAAGCGGAAACAATGAAGACCAGACGTTGGGATTGCCGGGCTGACGCACGGCCTGCTCCTCCAGGCGCTCAATCAGCATCTCGATGGAGCCTTCCGGATGGTTCTGCACCTCCTGCTGAATCGCCAGCAGGGTGAGGTCGCCCTCGGCCCCCTCGCGCTGATACCAGAGCACGCTGGCCACCACCACCAGCACCATCACCAGCGGCACGGCAAGGCGCCCGGATGCGGACGCCTTCAGGGGTGCGCGTTTGACGGTCTCGGTATCCTCGAGCAGGCCTCGCTCCAGTTCCAGGCGACTCTCCTCGAAGCGGACCTGATCGATGTCGCCACGCGCTAGAGCCGCCTCCAGAGATGCCAGGCGGCGCCGGAAGATGGCGACATTCTGCTCGGCGGTGCGATCGTTGGCCTCATGGTCGCGCTGGGCATCATGCACAGCGCGGGCCCTACGCAAGGGGGCTAGCAGCAGCCAGAGTGCCGGCAGCAGCAGCGCGGCGAAGGCAATCCATAACAGGGTCATTCGGTTCTCTCGCGGTTGATCAGGGCTTGCAGTCGTCTGCGCTCCTCGGCGGAAAGCGCCGTCGCGGACGCGTTGCGGCGGGATCTCACGATCAGCGCCACCAGAATGGCGGCGAGCACCACCAGTCCGGCCGGCAGCCCCCACAACAGGAAGGTGCGCCCCTCCAGCCGCGGGTTGTAGAGCACGTAGTCGCCGAAGCGCTGCACCATGTGATCACGGATTTCGATGTCGGACACACCGTCCTGGAGCAGCAGATAGATACGATCACGCATATCACCGGAAACCGGCGCATTGGAATCATTGATCGCCTGGTTCTCGCAGGTGGGGCAACGCATCGAGGCGGTCAGACTGCGGTAGCGCTGCTCCATGACGGGGTCGTCGAACTCGCGCACTTCGACGGCGCCCGCCAGGGCAGCGCCGACGGCCAGTAGCGACAACAGGAGAACGGGCAGAAGGAATCGAATCAACGCCATTTTTGCACCTCCGGCAGGATCTTTTCACTGACCTCACCCGGTGAGATATAGCCGGTATGGTGATAGCGAATCACCCCGCTACCATCTACGAGAAAAGTCTCCGGAGCACCGAACACTCCGAGTTCGAATCCCAGCTCATTATCCGGGTCGAAGATATTGATCTCGAAAGGGTTACCAAACTCATCGAGAAAGCCCAGCCCCTTCTCGCGGGTATCCTTCCAACTGACACCGACCATGCGGATCTCATGGCGATGAGAAAGATCAAGCAGCTGAGGCATCTCGCGTTTGCACTCCGGACACCATTCCCCCCAGACGTTGACCAGGGTCAGCTCGCCATTGGCCAACAGCGAGCGATCGACCCGCCGCTCGGGATTCTCGAGGGTGGCAAGATCAAACTCGGGAAAATCCCGCGCCATCAGGGCCGATTCCCGATGGAAGGGATTAAGCGACAGCCCCTGATAGAGGAACAACGAAAGCGCCAGAAAGCCGATCAGAGGTAGCAAGAGCAGCAGGCGACGCTTCATGCGGTTGCCTCCTTACCGCGATCGCCGGAAGCGACATTGAGTGCGGCCTCCTCCGGATCTGGCGCTGTGGCCATGCGGCGATAGCGCTTGTCAGCCACTGCCAGCACACCGCCGATGGACATCAGCAGGGCACCGAGCCAGAGCCAGCGCACGAAGGGCTTGTACTGGACCCGCATGGCCCAGCTACCGTCGCCCAGATCCTCGCCCATTGCCACGTAGAGGTCACGGAAGAGGCCCGGCCGCAACGCCACCTGGGTCATCGGCATGCCGGTGGCCAGATAGAGACGCTTCTCGGGGCTCATGGTGAAGCGCCGATTGCTGTCGCCACGCTGCACCTCGATCACCGCTCGATCGGCCAGGAAATTGGCGCCACGCCGCTCGGTTAACCCAGTCATGGTAAAGGTGTAACCTGCGACCTGGACGCTATCACCCGGGCCCATGCGCACATTGCGCTCGATGTTGTAGTTGGAGACGACCGCCACACCGACGATGGTCACCGCTACCCCAAGGTGGCCAAGCTGCATGCCCCAGTAGGCCAGCGAGAGCTTCTTGAAACCCGCGCCGATAGTACTGGCGCGACGGATCTTGTCGAAGAGGTCGCGCAGCATGGGCAGCACGATCCACAGCGCGGCGATCAGTCCAATGGCCACCGGCGCGCTCCAGCGATCGGCGAAGATCAGCGGCAGCGCTGCCCCCAGCACCACGGCCACGACAGCGGCCAGCCAAAGCCGCCGGACCAGCAGGCTCGGGGCGGTATCCTTCCAGCGAGAGATCGGGCCAAGGCCCATGAAAACGGCCATGATCAGCGTCAGCGGCACGAACAACGCGTTGAAGTAGGGAGGCCCCACGCTAATTTTGCCGAGGTCCAGGGCGTCGAGCAGCAGCGGATAGACGGTCCCCATCAGCACAGTGACCGTGATAATCACCAGCATGAGGTTGTTGATCAGCAGCAGGGCGTCACGGGAAAGCCAGCCGAAACCGACTTTGTGACTGACCCGCGGTGCACGCAGAGCAAAAATTAGCAGCGACAGGCCCACGGTGATGCCCAGCAGCATCAGGATAAAGAAGCCGCGGGACGGATCGTTGGCGAAGGCATGCACAGAGGTCAGCACCCCTGAGCGAACCAGAAAAGTACCCAGCAACGACAGCGAGAAGGTGGTGATCGCCAGCAGCAATGTCCAGCTCTTGAAGGCGCCACGCTTTTCGGTGACTGCCAGGGAGTGCATCAGCGCCGTGCCGGTCAGCCAGGGCAGCAGGGAGGCATTTTCCACCGGATCCCAGAACCACCAGCCGCCCCAGCCCAGCTCGTAGTAAGCCCACCAACTGCCCAGGGCGATGCCCACGGTGAGGCAGGCCCAGGCCAGATTGGTCCAGGGTCGGGCCCATCGCGCCCATGCCGCGTCTAGTCGACCGCCCAGCAGGGCGGCGATGGCAAAGGCGAAGACCACCGAGAAGCCCACGTAGCCCATGTAGAGCATAGGCGGATGCATGATCAGGCCGATGTCCTGGAGCAGCGGGTTGAGATCCGCGCCGTCCGTCGGCACATGAGGCAGGATCCGCTCGAAGGGATTGGAGGTGACCAGAATAAACAGCAGGAAACCCACGCAGACCAGTCCCATCACGCCCAGCACCCGGGCGACCATGTCACGGGGGAGCTCTCGGGAGAAACTCGCCGCAAAGTAGCCCCAGCCGGCCAGCATCAGGCTCCACAGCAGGACAGAGCCTTCATGGTTGCCCCATACCGCACTGAACTTGTAGTACCAGGGCAGCATGGAGTTGGAGTTGTTGGCCACGTTGGCCACGCTGAAGTCGTCCAGCATGTAGCTGGCGGTCAAACAGGCATAGGCAATGGCAACGAACAGAAACTGCCCGGTCGCCATAGGCCGCGCGTAGGCCATCCATAGCGGACGACGGGTTGCCGCACCGGCCAAGGGCATTACCGCCTGCACCCCTGCCATCAGCAGGGCGATGACCAGGGCATAGTGGCCGATCTCGGGAATTATCTGGATGAGCATGGGCACTCCTGGTCAGTACGAACTGCTGGTGGCGCCGTCGCCATTTCTGTCACCGGCACCTTTCTCGGCTTCCAGGCGCTTGGCGACATCGGCGGCCTTCTGCTGGAAGTCCTCAGGCTTGTAGCCGGCCTCTTCCAGGGCCTGAGCCACCTCTGGTGGCATGTAGTTTTCGTCGTGGCGGGCCATTACCTGGTCCGCCTTCAGGTAGCCATCGTGTTGCATCTGGCCAACCACCACCACCCCCTGCCCTTCTCGGAACAGGTCCGGCAGAATGCCACTGTAATGGACGCGAAGATCGTCGACATAGTCGGTCACGGTAAATTCCACGTCGAGGCTGTCGGGGTTGCGAGCTACCGTACCCTCCTTGACCATGCCGCCGGCGCGAATCTGGCGTTCGAACGGAGCTTCGCCCGCAGCGATCTGCACAGGACTGAAGAAGAGATTGATGTTGGCCCGCAGGGCATAAAGCGTCAGTCCCACAGCGATAGCCGACAAGGCAACCAACCCCAGGATCACGAACAGCTTCTGCTTACGCTTCGGTGTCAGACTAAGTGTCATGACGATCACCACCCATTTGATGTGAAACTCCAGCCATCTCGCCCTGATTGGCGCCCTGGCGATTCTCGCGTCGGACCCGGCGCTGAAGGTTGCGCAGCAGCAGGCGACGTTCTGCCCTTGCGTGCAGCACAACCGCCACCAACAGCGCACCCGTCACCCCCCAGGCCGACCAGACGTAGGGAGCATGCCCCCCCATGGCAATGAATTCATTGAAGGAATCGAAGGCCATCAGCGCGTCTCCCCCGCCAGGTCACGCACCCAGCGCTTGTTGGATTCCCGGCGCAGAATCTCGCTGCGGGTGCGCATCAGGGTCAGGGCAATGAAGAAACTGTAGAAGCCCAGCACCATGATCAGCAGCGGCGCCCACATCTCCATGGGCATAGCGGCGCGCCCGGTAATGGTGAAGGTTGCCGGTTGATGCAGGGTGTACCACCAATCCACCGAGTACTTGATGATCGGGATGTTGATGACGCCCACCATGGCCAGCACCGAAGCGGCCCGGGAGGCACTGTCACGACTCGTGAAAGCCCCGCGCAAGGCGATCACGCCCAGGTAGAGAAATAGCAGGATAAGCATCGAGGTGAGTCGTGCATCCCACATCCACCAGGTTCCCCAGGTAGGCACCCCCCACACTGCACCGGAAAACAGCGACACGAAGGTCATGGCCGCTCCCAGCGGGGCCATCATGGCCGCTGCCATATCGGCCACCTTGATTTTCCAGACCATGTAGACCAGCCCGGCCACCGCCATGGACACGAAAATGGACTGGGCAAGGAAAGCTGCCGGCACGTGCACATAGATAATACGGAAGCTGTTGCCCTGCTGATAGTCAGCCGGCGCAAAGGCCAGGCCCCAAACGGAACCGACAAGAATTAGAGCCACCGCAGCGATCCAGAACCAGGGCATAAGGCGAGCGCTTATGCCGTAGAACCACTTGGGCGAGCCGAGCTTGTGAATGAAGGACCAGATCATGCCCATGGTAACTCTCGCTTGAATGTTCAACCGTTGATGCTGATGCGCAGCGACGCTGCAATGGCCCAGGGCGCTAGCATCAACGACAGGGCCAGCAGGGCCCCCAGAATGGCAAGGTGAGCCGCTGCTCCATCGCCCACAATGGCCGCCTGTACCGCGCCGGCACCGAAGATAAGCACCGGAATGTAGAGCGGTAGTACCAGCAGCGATAGCAGCACACCTCCGCGGGAAAGTCCTACGGTGAGCGCCGCACCGATGGCGCCGATCAGGCTCAAACTGGCCGTGCCCAGCGCCAGCGAGAACGCCAGCACCAGGTAGCTGCCGGCCGGCAACGACAACATGATACCCAACACCGGCGCCATCAGCGCCAGCGGCAGACCCGTCAGCAGCCAGTGTACTGTCACCTTGGCCAGCGCCAGCATAGGCAGCGGCTGCGGGGTCAGCAGCAGCTGCTCCAGAGAACCGTCGTCGTAATCCCCGCGGAACAGGCTGTCCAGAGAAAGCAGCGCCGCTAGCAGCGCCGCCACCCACAGCAGACCCGGCGCAATGGTGGCAAGCAGCTGAGGATCCGGCGAGATACCGATCGGAAAGAGGGTAATGACCAGCGCAAAGAACACCAGGGGATTGAGCACCTCGCTACGCCGACGCATCAGAAGCAACAGGTCCCGTCGAAGGGTCGCCCAGAGTGCGACTGCCAGTCCGCCGCCAGGTTCCCGCCGCGACACGCTGCGGCCATCTCCAGATGTCAGCTGAGTCTCAGAACCCGCCATGTGGCTGCCCCCCTCTGCCCAGATGAACCCGGCGCAGCTCGTCGGTATTCCTGAGCTCATGGTGGGTGGTGACCAGCACGCAGCCGCCTGACCGAGCATGCACAATCATCCTCTCCTCCAGCGCCGCGACGCCGTCCCGGTCAATGGCGGTGAAAGGCTCATCGAGCACCCAGAGAGGCCGCGGCGTCAGCTCCAGACGAGCCAGGGCGACGCGGCGCTGTTGCCCCGCCGAAAGCTGCCCTGCCGGCACATCCTCGAAGCCCACCAGTCCCACCGACTCCAACGCCGCCAGGCGAGCCGCCTCGTTGTCGTTATCGCCGGCTAGGGCTTGATACCAGGCCAGGTTCTCAAGCGGCGTCAGGGCGGCCTTGACGCCCGGCGCATGGCCCAGGTAGAGCAAATTCTCGAGGAAAGCCTGACGCGATTCACGCATCGGCATGCCGTTCCAAAAAAGCTCGCCCAGATAATCGGCCAGCTGGCCGGAGAGGATCTTAAGCAGGGTGGTCTTGCCGCTACCATTGGGCCCTTCGATGCGGACGATCTCGCCGCCACAGATATCCAGATCGAGGTCTTCGAAGAGCCAGCGATCATCCCGTTCGCAGGCCAACTTCCGGGCTTGCAGGCTCAAGCTCAAGGCACTCTCCGGGATGAGTTATTTGGCTCGAGACTCTACACGGAAAGCGGTTTTCCTGCCAGATTCTCATCTGCGTCAGCCAGTCGCGGTTGACCCCAGTCAAACCTTGTAACGATGGTCTCCCCTTGCGTGATCGGTCGCCACTGCTATTCTTCCCATATACTGTATATCTCGACAGTATAAAAATCAGCGCAGCTGACGACAGGAGACCCTCACCATGCCCGAAGTCTACGCCCGGTTCCTTCTTCGCCGTCCCAACCTCCCCCTGGCCGAGGCCTGGATCCACCTGGATGGACCGGACGCGACCGACGAGCATCTGGTTGATATTCCGCTGCTCGGCAGCGTATCAGCGGGGCTGCCTATCGAGGCCTGTCTGGACAGCGCCACCATCCGGGTGCCCGGACGCATGGTGCGCCGCAACACCTATGCCCTGCGGGTGCGCGGCAACTCCATGATCGATTGCAACATCTTCGATGGTGATGTGATCATCATCGAGCGTCAGGAAAGCGCCGAGAACGGCGAGACTGCCGTAGTGATGATCAACAATCAGGAGGTCACCCTGAAAAAGCTCTACATCGAGAAGTCCGGCGTCCGCCTGCAGCCCGCCAACGAACGTATGGCGCCCATCTACCTGAAAAACAGCGACATTCAGGTGCTGGGACTGGTGATGGGCGTGGTACGCCAGGAGGAACTGGCCGCCTGATGCGCTACCCCGTCCCCGACCTTGTTCCCGGCACTTGGCGAGAGTGCGAACTGGAGGTGGAGAAGAGCCGCTTCATCACCTGGCTGTCCTACATCCCCGACGTGACCGATTTTGAGTCGCTGCTGGCAGAGGCGCGGAGGTGCCATCCCGGTGCCAGCCATCACTGTACCTCCTTCATCGCCGGCCCGCCCGGCGAGCAGAGTGCCATCGGCTTCTCGGACGACGGCGAACCCGGCGGTACTGCAGGGCGGCCCATGTACCGCGTGCTCGAAGGTTCCGGACTCGGCCAGGTCGGCTGCGTGGTAACCCGCTACTTCGGTGGGACCAAGCTGGGAACCGGCGGTCTTGCCCGGGCCTATGCCCAGGCCGTGGCCCAGGCTCTGGAGTCACTGCCACGCCGCGAGGTCGTCGAGCGCCGTCCTCTCCATTTGAAAGTCGACTTCGCCGGCGAGGCCGAAACGCGAACTTGGCTGGGCGAGCAGCATATCCCCGTGGAGGCCGCCGACTATGCTGCCGAGGGCGTGACCCTTAGAGTGGGCTGGCCCATCGATACCCCGGTAGAACTCAGCAAATTGGAATCGCGCCTGCGCGGGCGTCTGTCATTGCTCGACGAGTGATGCCGATTTTTACTTCGCGTTAATCACTGCTGCACGCCATCCCATGCAAACGGCGCCCCGCGGGACGCCGTTTGCATGGCTTTGAATCAGCGCGTTGGCGAGTCTCAGCCCAGATATTTGATCATCACCCCAGCAGCCACCGCCGAACCGATCACGCCGGCCACGTTGGGTCCCATGGCGTGCATCAGCAGGAAGTTGTGAGGATTGGACTCCAGCCCCACCTTGTTGGCGACTCGCGCCGCCATGGGCACTGCGGAGACGCCGGCTGCGCCGATCAGCGGGTTGATCGGCATCTTGCTCATCACGTTCATGAGCTTGGCCATGAGGATGCCAGCTGAGGTGCCGATGGCAAAGGCCACCATACCCAGCGCCATGATCCCTAGGGTCTCCACCGCCAGAAAGCTCTCGGCCATCAGTTTGGAACCCACGGCCAGGCCCAGCACGATGGTGACGATGTTGATCAGGGCATTCTGAGCGGTGTCGGTTAATCGCTCCACCACGCCGCACTCACGCATCAGGTTCCCGAAGCAAAACATCCCCAGCAGCGGGGCGGCATCCGGCAGGAACAGTGCCACCAATACCAGCAGGGCCAGCGGGAAGATAATCTTCTCGAGCTTCGACACCGGGCGCAGTTGGGTCATGGTGATCTCGCGCTCACGCTTCGTGGTCAGTAGCTTCATGATCGGCGGCTGGATCATCGGCACCAGCGCCATGTAAGCGTAGGCGGCCACGGCGATCGCCCCCAGCAGCTCCGGCGCCAGCATGCTCGAGACATAGATCGAGGTGGGACCATCGGCACCGCCGATAATGCCGATAGCCGCTGACTGCTCGAGGGTGAAATCCATCCAGCCCATGGCTGACATGCCCACCGCCCCAAAAAGAGTCGCGAAAATGCCGAATTGCGCCGCCGCACCCAGGAACAGGGTGCGCGGATTAGCCAGAAGCGGGCCGAAATCGGTCATTGCCCCCACGCCCATGAAGATGATCAGCGGAGCGATTCCCGATTCCACAGCGACCTTGTAGAAGACGTAGAGCAGGCCGTCACCGTAGCCGACGTTGACCGCCACATCCTTGGCAGCACGCAGTTGATCGGGAGAGGCACCGTCGTCCACCAGCGCCTTGAGAGTGGCACGCCACGTTTCTTCCGCCGCCAGCGGGTCCAGGGTGGCGGCGAGGGCGCTGGCCATTTGCTGGAGCACCGCCGGACGTGCCACTTCGATGGCCTGATCCAGCGCCGAGATAGCCAGTCCCGCCTCGGGAATATTGGCCAGAATGCCACCGAAGCCGATCGGCACCAGCAGCAGAGGCTCGAACTTCTTGGCGATGGCCAGGTAGAGCAGCACCATGCCCACCACGATCATCGCAGCCTGTCCGAGGGTCAGATTGTAGGCTCCCGAGCCGTACCAAAGAGTTACCAGCTTTTCCATAGGAAGGCCCTTAGAGCTCGATGAGCACGTCGCCGACGGCGACGCTGTCGCCCTCGCCAACCTTGACGGCAGAGACGGTGCCGGCGGTTGCTGCGCGCACCTCGGTCTCCATCTTCATCGCCTCGAGGATGATCACCACATCCCCCTCCTTGACCGCATCCCCCGGGCGCACATTAACCTTGAAGATGTTGCCGGCCAACGGCGCACTAATCACCTCGCCAGTGGGGGCCGGTGCCACTTCTGCAGCCGCCGACTGGGCAGCGCCGTTCTGCTCCTGGACATCGGCGATTTCACCCCCCTCTGCGACCTCGACAACATAGGCCTTGCCGTTGACCTTGACGGTATAGGTCTCGGGCCCGGCCGGTGAGCCGCTGCTGACGGCAGGTGCCTTGGCAGAGGCCTTTGCTGGCAGGTTGGCGCTGGCATCCGGCGTCTCTTTCCCGGGGGCTTGAGGTGCCGGCTCGAAGGCGTCCGAGTTGTCGCGATTCTTGAGGAACTTCAGGCCGATCTGAGGGAAGAGCGCATAGGTCAGCACATCATCGATCTCGCGCTCGCCTTCTGCCAGACGGATACCCTCCGCCTTGGCCTTCGCCTTCAGCTCTGTGGCGAGATTGTCCATCTCTGCATCGATCAGGTCCGCGGGGCGGCAAGTGATCGGCTCCTTGCCTTCCAGCACGCGGGCCTGCAACTCCTTGTTGACCTCGGCCGGGGCGGCGCCGTACTCGCCCTTGAGCAGCGCCTGAACCTCCTTGGAGATCGACTTGTAACGCTCGTTCATCATCACGTTCATCACCGCCTGGGTGCCGACGATCTGCGACGTCGGGGTGACCAGTGGGATAAAGCCCAGGTCCTCGCGCACCCGGGGAATCTCCTGAAGGACGTCGTCGAACTTGTCGCCGGCACCCTGCTCCTTGAGCTGACCCTCCATATTGGTGAGCATGCCGCCAGGCACCTGAGCGATCAGGATCCGCGAGTCGATTCCCTTTAGAGAACCCTCAAAGGCGGCGTACTTCTTGCGCACCTCGCGGAAGTAAGCGGCGATTTCCTCGAGCAGCTCGAGATCCAGCCCCGTGTCGCGCTCTGTACCCTGGAGGATGGCCACCACCGATTCGGTGGGGCTGTGGCCGTAAGTCATGGACATCGAGGAGATCGCAGTATCGACGTTATCGATGCCCGCCTCGGCGGCCTTGAGAATAGTGGAGGTGGATAATCCTGTGGTGGCGTGACACTGCATGTGGATCGGAATATCGACCGCGGCCTTGAGCTTGGTGACCAACTCATAGGCATCGTAGGGCTTGAGCAGACCGGCCATGTCCTTGATGCAAAGAGAATCAGCGCCCATGGCCGCGATGGTCTTGCCAAGTTCAACCCAGCCGTCCAGGGTATGGACAGGACTCACGGTGTAAGAGAGGGTGCCTTGGGCGTGACCCTCGACCTTGCGCACAGCCTGGATGGCGCGCTCCAGGTTGCGCGGGTCGTTCATGGCATCGAAGACGCGGAACACGTCAACGCCGTTTGTCTTGGCTCGTTCGACGAACCTGTCCACTACGTCGTCCCCATAGTGGCGATAGCCCAACAGGTTCTGGCCTCGGAGCAACATCTGCTGAGGGGTGTTGGGCATGGCCGCCTTTAACGCGCGGATGCGCTCCCAGGGATCCTCACCCAGGTAGCGAATGCAGGCGTCGAACGTGGCGCCCCCCCAGGATTCCAGCGACCAAAAACCGATACGATCCAGCTTTTCGGCAATGGGTAGCATGTCGTCCAGGCGCATGCGCGTGGCAAACAGCGACTGGTGGGCATCGCGCAGGACGACATCGGTGATACCGAGCGGACGAGCGTTGTCAGTCATGGAAGCGACCTTGTGTTTTGGGGGGTAAGGAGAGGACAAAGGAAACAGGGCGCGTCAGCGACGATGGCGCTGGCGATAGCGATGCAGGGCGACACCAATCACCGCCATCACCTCCTCATTCTGCTGTGCAGGGGGCGCCGAACGGGCGGGACCTGGGGTGGCCGACTCGACCGGTTCGGGAGCGAAACGCCTGAGGAGCATCGACATCAAGGTGATGGTAATCACCAGAATGGTAAGAAAAACAAAAACGAAGCCCATACCCAAGCCCATCAGGGCCAGGCCTTCCTCCAGCAGCTCAAAATCCCTCATGCGGGGTCCTCTTGTCATCTTCAACCACCATGTCGCGATCGTTCGCCAACATGGCATCTTGCGCAATTTTTTCGATGATATAACCTGCCACAATCGTGAAAAATTGCAAAGGAAACATGGTGGAAGTCAGCGTTGTTAATTTACTACAAGAAGCCCCCGGACAGCTCGGTCTGGCACCCATGGAAGGCGTCATAGACGCTCACACGCGAGACTTGCTGACCCGCCAGCCTGGCTTTGATTGGACGGTCACCGAGTTTATCCGCGTCATCGACGCCCGCTTGCCACCACGTGTCTTCCACAAGCACTGCCCCGAGCTTCTTTGCCCCGTCGTCGCGACCCCCCGTGGCATACCGGTTCACCTGCAGCTATTGGGGGCCGACCCGGAGGCGCTGGCCGCCAACGCCCGCCAGGCGCTGAGCCTCGGAGCCACCAGCCTGGACCTCAACTTTGGCTGTCCTGCCAAACTGGTCAACCGCCACGATGGCGGGGCCTCCCTGCTTCGCGACCCCGCACGAGTCCGCGCGGCGGTGGCTGCGGTCCACGAGGCCGTGGGCCACGCGATCCCGGTCACCGCAAAGCTTCGCCTCGGCTTCGCCGACCGGCGCCTGGCCCTGAGCTGCGCCATGGCCGCCGAGGCCGGTGGCGCCTGCCAGGTAGTGGTGCACGGCCGCACTCGCAACGAAGGCTACCGACCTCCCGCCCACTGGGAGTGGATCGGGCGCATCCGCGCTCGCCTGTCCATACCGGTCGTCGCCAACGGCGACATCTGGAGCCTGGAGGACTACTGGCGTGCTCGCACTCTCTCGGGCTGCCGCGACGTGATGATCGGTCGCGGCGCTCTGGCCGACCCCTGGCTGGCCCCACGCATTCGTCACTGGCAGCTTACCGGAGAACGACTGCCGGAAACGTCCTGGGCAGCCCGAGCCGAGACACTGATCGGCTTTGCCCACCTGCAGCGTAGCACCCTGACCGAACGTGTTGTGGCCTCACTGATCAAGCAGTGGCTGAACCACATGCGCGCCCGAGATCTCGAAGCCGCCCGGCGCTTCGAGCGGCTCAAGCGCATCAACAACCTGAGCGAGCTGCTCACCGGGCTTGCGGCATAAAAAAGAGGCGCACGTCGCAATGCGACGGCGCCTCAAACGATCGCGAAATCACCCGCGAGTCGGGTAATTCCGGCTAGCAGAAGAAGGACCGAACCAACTGAAATAGCGACCGAAACAACACTGGGTAAAAAACAGAAAACCCGCCCTCCTGAGAGAGCGGGTCCAAAACTGGCGCGCCCGGGAGGATTCGAACCTCCGACCCCCTGATTCGTAGTCAGGTACTCTATCCAGCTGAGCTACGGGCGCGTGGTGCGATGATTAGCGTGAACGCCATCACGTGACACTGATCTCATACTGGCTTGAAGTGGCGCGCCCGGGAGGATTCGAACCTCCGACCCCCTGATTCGTAGTCAGGTACTCTATCCAGCTGAGCTACGGGCGCCCGGTCTTCAATCGTATCGTCCATCACTGCGAGACGTTAGCCTTGCTGTCATGGCGGAGAGGGAGGGATTCGAACCCTCGATGAGGCTATAAACCCCATACTCCCTTAGCAGGGGAGCGCCTTCAGCCACTCGGCCACCTCTCCCTATCGACACGGCGCATATCGTACCGATTCTGAAGCGCTTTGTCCAGCGGGGCTCGCCTCTTTTTTCATACCGCAGTCTCCGATCTGCACGGAGAGGACAAGCGAGCCGGCGGCGTCAATCGTCGTGGCCCGGGGCAGCTTCCTCACCCTTTTCGCGCTGGATGCGCTGATAGATCTCCTCGCGGTGCACGGCGACGTCCTTGGGGGCATTGACACCAATCCGAACCTGATTTCCCTTGACGCCCAACACCGTCACGGTGATGTCGTCTCCGATCATCAGGGTCTCGCCGACTCGGCGGGTCAGGATGAGCATGGCTGATCTCCTTCTCAGGCTTGTTCTGGAACTCGGAAGCAACGGGATATTCGCCGCAGGAAGTGCACCGAGCCATTATGTGGCACGGCATCGTCCGTGACCAATTCGGCAGCCGATGACACCCGACCTCCCCGTTGAAGGGAAGCCCCGTCATGGGCTTCCCTGTCAGCGTAGAAGGTGTCAGCCGCTCAGGGCAGCCTTATTCGCTCTCGATGTCGCTCTTGTCCAGGCCGAAGGCCTTGTGCAGCGCGCGCACGGCGAGTTCCATCTGTTTCTCGTCGATCACCACGGAAATCTTGATCTCGGAGGTGGAGACCATGCGAATGTTGATGTTCTCGTCGGCCAGCACGCGGAACATCTTGGACGCGACGCCGGCATGGGAGCGCATGCCTACGCCCACCAGGGAGACCTTGGCGATGTTGTCATCGCCGCGAAGCTCGCCGCCACCCAGATCAGGGATCACCTGATCCTTAAGGATGCGCATGGTCTGCTTGTAGTCGCCCTTGGCGACGGTGAAGGTGAAGTCGGTGTAGTCACCTGCCGGTGCCACGTTCTGGACGATCATATCCACTTCGATGTTGGCATCGGCGATCGGGCCGAGGATACGCGAGGCCACGCCGGGCACGTCAGGCGTGTTGAGCAGCGTCAGCTTGGCTTCATTAGCGGTGAAGGCAATACCGGAGATCAGCGGTTCTTCCATGGAGTCCTCGTCTTGGTCGGAGTCAGCAACGATCAGGGTGCCGGGGCCATCCTCGAAGCTGGACAGCACGCGCAGCGCAACATTGTACTTGCCGGCGAATTCGACGGCGCGGATCTGCAGGACCTTGGAGCCCAGGCTCGCCAGTTCCAGCATTTCCTCGACGGTGATGGTATCCAGACGCTGGGCCCGAGAGACCACCCGGGGGTCGGTGGTGTAGACGCCGTCGACATCGGTGTAGATCTGGCATTCATCGGCCTTCAAAGCCGCGGCCAGGGCCACGCCGGTGGTGTCGGAGCCGCCGCGGCCGAGGGTGGTGATGTTGCCCTCCTCGTCCACGCCCTGGAAGCCGGCCACCACCACCACCTTGCCATCGTCCAGGTCTTCCTGGATCTCGTCGGTTTCGATGCGCTGGATACGCGCCTTGGTATGGGAGCTGTCGGTGAGAATGCCCACCTGGGAACCCGTGTAGGAGGTGGCCGGCACACCCAGCTTGTGCAGCGCCATGGCCAGCAGCGAGATGGTGACCTGCTCTCCGGTGGAGACCAGCATGTCCATTTCGCGAGGTGTCGGCTCGTCGTTGATCTCGTTGGCCATGCCGATCAGGCGGTTGGTCTCTCCGCTCATGGCCGAGACCACGACCACGATCTGGTGACCGTTGTCGCGAAAGCCCTTGACCTTCTCGGCCACGGCCTTGATGCGCTCCACGGAGCCCACCGAGGTGCCGCCAAATTTCTGTACGTATAGTGCCATATGCCGTTGTTCCCTCGTGAGTCGAGAGCCAGAGGCGCTCGGATGCGTGAAAGATGAACGCATGGTGAAAGGGCCGGGACGCTGTGGTCACCGGCCCCGACGATTGTTACTGGAGGCGTGCCTCGATCCAGGCCGACACGCTCTCGAGAGCCCCCCGCAGGGCCCCGACGTCGCTGCCGCCGGCCTGTGCCATGTCGGCACGACCGCCGCCCTTGCCGCCTACCTGGGACGCCACATGGTTGACCAACTCGCCGGCCTTGACCCGGCCGGTGAGGTCGTCGGTGACCCCCGCGATGAGGCTGACCTTGCCGGCCTCCTTGTCGGCCACGCCCAGCACGATGATACCCGAGCCCAGCTTGTTCTTGAGCTGGTCAAGCACTCCCCGCAACTCCTTGGCGGAGACCCCTTCCAGGCGGGTGGCCAGCACCTTGATGCCGCCAACTTCGGTAGCCTGACCGAGCATGTCGCTGCCGGCGGCGCTGGCCAGCTTGCCCTTGAGCCGCTCGAGTTCCTTCTCCAGGGTGCGGTTACGCTCGACCAGCGACTCGACGCGCTCCTCGACCTGCTCCGGCTTGGCCTTGAGGCGCTCGCCGATACGCAGCAGGCGGGCTTCCTGCTCGCGGAACCAGTCCAGTGCCCCCTCGCCAGTGATCGCTTCGATGCGGCGCACACCGCTGGCGATGCCCTGCTCGCTGACGATGTGAAAGCAGCCGATGTCGCCGCTGCGCGCCACGTGGGTACCGCCGCACAGCTCGATGGAGAAATCGTCGGCGCCGATGGTCAGCACCCGCACATCGTCGGCGTACTTGGCCTCGAACAGTGCCGCCGCGCCTCGGGCCTTGGCCTGGTCGAGGGTCATCTGCTCGATGCGAGTGGCCGCGTTGGCCAGGATCTGCTCGTTGACCAGGCGCTCCACCTCAGCCAGCTGCTCCGGGGTCATCGCCTCGAAGTGGCTGAAGTCGAAACGCAGCCGCTCGGGAGTGACCAGCGAGCCCTTCTGGGCCACGTGGTCGCCCAGCACCAGGCGCAGGGCCTTGTGCATCAGGTGGGTAGCGGAGTGGTTGCGAATGGTGGCGCCACGCAGCTCGGCGCTGACTTCGGGGCGTACCTCGTCACCCACCGCCAGCTCACCCTCCAGCAACACGCCATGGTGCAGGTGGTGACCGGACTGCTTCTGGGTGTCCGTGACCAGGAAGCGAGCGCCGCCGCTCAGGTGCAGGTAGCCGGTGTCACCCACCTGGCCGCCTGACTCGCCGTAGAAGGGGGTACGGTCGAGCACCACGAGACCGCGCTGCTCGGGCGCAAGGCCGGTGAGGACGTTACCCTCCCGGTCGACGATGGCGGTGACCTTGGCGATGTCTTCCAGGCGGTCATAGCCGGTGAAGGTGGTCTCACCCTCGAGGTCCAGTGCGGCACCGTAGTCAGCGCCGAACTGGCTGGCCGCCCGGGCGCGTTCGCGCTGAGCCTCCAGCGCACGCTCGAAGCCGATTTCATCGAGGGTCACGCCGCGCTCGCGGCAGACGTCGGCGGTCAGATCGTAGGGGAAGCCGAAGGTGTCGTAGAGCTTGAACACCGTCTCGCCGGGCAGCACCTCGCCATCGAGGCCGGCCAGAGCCTCCTCGAGCAAGCCCATGCCGTGCTCCAGGGTACGCGCGAACTGCTCCTCTTCCTTGAGCAGCACGCGCTCGATCTGGTGACGAGCCTCGCGCAGCTCCGGATAGGCGCCGCCCATCTCGGCATCCAGCGCCCCCACCAGCTTGTGGAAGAAGTCGCCCTTGGCGCCCAGCTTGTGGCCGTGGCGAACGGCGCGACGAATGATCCGGCGCAGGACATAGCCGCGCCCCTCGTTGGAGGGCAGCACGCCGTCGGTGATCAGGAAGGCGCAGGAGCGGATGTGGTCGGCGATCACCCGCAGCGAAGGGTTACGGGTGTCGGCGTGTCCGGTATGGCGCGCCGCCGAGGCCAGCAGGTTCTGGAACAGGTCGATCTCGTAGTTGGAGTGCACGCCCTGCATCACCGCGGCGATGCGCTCCAGGCCCATGCCGGTGTCGATGGAGGGCTTGGGCAGCGGATTCAGTGTGCCCGCGGCATCGCGATCGAACTGCATGAACACCAGGTTCCATATCTCGATATAGCGGTCGCCGTCCTCCTCGGGACTGCCGGGCGGTCCACCCCACACCTCGGGGCCGTGATCATAGAAGATCTCGGAGCTGGGGCCGCAGGGGCCGGTGTCGCCCATCTGCCAGAAATTGTCTTCGTCGAGCTTGGAGAAGCGATCCGGATCGATGCCCATCTCCTGCTTCCAGATCGCCTCGGCCTCGTCGTCGCTGACATGCACTGTGACCCAGAGTTTCTCCTTGGGCAGGCCCAGGGTCTCGGTGAGGAACGTCCATGCGAAGCGAATCGCGTCGCGCTTGAAGTAGTCGCCAAAGCTGAAGTTGCCCAGCATCTCGAAAAAGGTGTGGTGGCGGGCCGTGTAGCCGACGTTGTCAAGATCGTTGTGCTTGCCGCCGGCGCGAACGCAGCGCTGGGACGAGGTGGCACGCATATAGGGGCGCGGGTCACGGCCCAGGAAGACGTCCTTGAACGGCACCATGCCGGCGTTGGTGAACAGCAGCGTAGGGTCGTTACCCGGCACCAGGGAACTGGAAGGAACGACGGTATGGCCGTGCGTCTCGAAGTAACTCAGAAAGGCCTGTCTGATGTCTGCGCTTTTCATGGGGTATCCGTGGCGATGGGCGGTGTGGCCGTCCGCGACGAGGCCACCCGAAGCGTCCGCAAAGGGGTCCATTATAGCGCAGCTGTCAAGGGACTGTAGAGGCGCTCCGCCTCAATCCTGGGAAGAGGGGTCATCCCAGGCGTGCGACAGAGCATAGCGAACCTGATCGAAATCGAAACCTCGGCCGGCCAGAAAGCGCTCGCGCCGGGCACGCTCACGGGGGGTATCGCCAGGGCCAGAGAAGCGCCGGGCAAGGATCTCGCAGGCCAGAGTGAACCAGTCGGCTCCACCCTGCTCGCCCCCCTGCTCGTCCCCCTGCGCCTGTGCGAACACGGTGCGAATCAGTTCGCGCTCGATACCACGCTGGGAAAGCGCCTGACGGATCTTCAGCGGCCCCTGGCCACGCATGATGCGCGAGCGCAGGAAGCTCTCGGCGAAGCGTTCATCGGACTGCAGGCCCTGCTCGGCCAGGGCGTCGAGGCACTCGGCGATGGCGTCCACGCCATGGGCCTTCGCCGAGAGCCTGCTGACCAGCTCGGCGCGGGAATACTCGCGCCGAGCCAGCAGACGAAGGGCATCCTCCCTGGGCGTGGAGTCGCCTGGCGCCTTAGCGTTCATGGGTTAGAGCAGCTCGTCATCGCGGTCATTCTCGGCGGGCACCGCCTCCTTGGCATCTTCCTTCTTGGGCTCAACCGGAGCGAGCAACTGAGTGCGGATCTGGCTCTCGATCTCCTCCATGATGGCCGGATTATCCTCGAGGAACTGGGCGGCATTGGCCTTGCCCTGGCCAATCTTGTTGCCCTGGTAGCTGTACCAGGCACCGGCCTTGTCGACGAGCTTGCACTGCACGCCGAGATCTACCACCTCGCCGGCGTGATAGATGCCCTTGCCGTAGAGGATCTGAAACTCGGCCTGTCGGAACGGCGGGGCCACCTTGTTCTTGACCACCTTGACGCGGGTCTCGTTGCCGGTGACTTCGTCGCCCTGCTTCACCGAGCCGGTGCGGCGAATGTCCAGACGCACGCTGGCATAGAACTTCAGTGCGTTACCGCCGGTGGTGGTCTCGGGGCTGCCAAACATCACGCCGATCTTCATGCGGATCTGGTTGATGAATACCACCATGCAGTTGGCATTCTTGATGTTGCCGGTGATCTTGCGCAGCGCCTGGGACATCAAGCGGGCCTGCAGGCCGACGTGGGAGTCGCCCATTTCGCCCTCGATCTCGGCGCGAGGTGTCAGCGCCGCGACCGAGTCGATGACAATCACGTCGACGCCGCCGGAGCGCACCAGCATGTCGCAGATCTCCAGGGCCTGCTCGCCGTTATCGGGCTGGGAGACCAGCAGGTCATCCAGGTTGACGCCGAGCTTCTCGGCGTAGCTCGGATCCAATGCGTGCTCGGCGTCGATGAAGGCGCAGGTCTTGCCCTGCTTCTGCGCCTGGGCAATCACTGACAGTGACAAGGTGGTCTTGCCCGAGGACTCCGGACCGAAGATCTCGACCACCCGACCCAGCGGTACGCCACCGATGCCCAGGGCGATATCGAGACCCAGCGAGCCGGTGGAGATCGAGGGCATGACCACGCGTGGAGCGTCGCCAAGACGCATCACGGTGCCCTTGCCAAACTGGCGCTCAATCTGAGATAGCGCGGCATTCAGCGCCTTGGAGCGATTGTCATCCTGAGCCATGTCGGATCTCCTGATCGGGGTATAAAATACTGTATGACTGCACAGTATTATGGCGAAAAAGGTCCGGCAGGACCAGTGTAAATTCCGCCCGGATACGGGTAGGGCTCAGCGGGCCTCGAGGCGGCGGACCAACCCGACCAGCGATTCTCGCACCGCCTGCTCGCGCACGGCGAAGCGGTCGCCCGAATAGCGATGGCATTCGGCCTCGGCGTCTTGATCATTGCCCCAGGCAAGCCAAACGGTGCCCACCGGCTTCTCGGCACTGCCGCCACCGGGACCGGCCACGCCGCTGATCGCCACGCCAAGCGCCGCGCCACTATCGCGACAAGCGCCGGCCACCATTGCCTCGACCACTTCGCGGCTGACCGCACCGTGAGTCTCGAGCAGCGCCTCGGACACGCCTAACAGACGAGACTTGGCGGCGTTGGAGTAGGTCACATAGCCGGTCTCGAACCAGTCGGAGCTGCCGGCCACTGAGGTGATGGCGCTGGCCACTCCACCGCCGGTGCACGACTCGGCGCAGGTGATCATCACGCCCTGCTCTCGACATAGCCGGCCAAGGCGCTCGGCCAAGGTGTTGAGGTCGAGATTGGCAAGGCTGGCAGCGGAATGGGACATGGGTGGCCTCCTGAGTCATCTGCAATCGCTCCTGACGAAGTCGATGCCTGGACGGTAGAATACTGGCTTTTGCCAGCGAGTGCAGAGCCTCAACAGGGATCCGCGATGTCACAGGCCAGCCCCCCCCAAACGCCGATGATGGCCCAGTACCTGAAGATCAAGCGCGAACACCCCGACGTGCTGCTCTTTTACCGCATGGGCGACTTCTACGAGCTCTTCTTCGACGACGCCCGCCGCGCCGCCGCACTGCTCGACATCACCCTGACCCAGCGCGGGCAGTCCGTCGGCAAGCCGATCCCCATGGCCGGCGTGCCCTACCACAGCGCCGAGGGGTATCTGGCACGCCTGGTGGCCGCCGGCGAATCGGTGGCGATCTGCGAGCAGGTCGGAGACCCGGCCACCAGCAAAGGCCCGGTAGATCGCCGCGTCGTGCGCATCGTCACCCCCGGCACCCTTTACGACGAGGCCCTGCTTGATGCCCGCCGCGACAACCTGCTGGTGGCCGTGCACGCCGCCGGCGAGCGTGTCGGCCTGGCCTGGCTAGAGCTCTCCAGCGGGCGCTTCAGCGTGCTGGAGGTGGAAGGCGAAGGCGAAATGCTCGCCGAGCTGCAGCGCCTCGACCCTGCCGAGCTGTTGGTGGCCGAGAGCCTGGCCTTACCGCCGGCGCTGGACGGCAAGCGCGGGCTGCGTCGCCAGGGAGACTGGCTTTTCGACCTTGAGAGCGCCACTCGCCTGCTGTGCGACCAGTTCCAGGTCCAGGACCTGCGCGGCTTCGGCTGCGCCCACCTCAGCGCCGCTCTTACCGCCGCCGGCGTGCTGATCGAGTACGCCCGCGACACCCAGCGCTCGGGGCTGCCCCACGTCACCGCCATCGGTGTGGAGAGCCGCGACGACGCCGTGGTCATCGACGCCGCCAGCCGCCGCAACCTGGAGATCGACATCAACCTGGGCGGCACCGTCGACAACACTCTGGCCAGCGTGCTCGACACCACCGCTACCGCCATGGGGTCACGGCTGCTCAAGCGATGGCTAAATCGACCGCTACGCGACCGCGAGCGCGTACAGGGGCGCCAGTCCGCAGTGGCACTGCTGCTGGAGGCCGAAGGCTTCGTGGTGCTTCGCGAGTCGCTCAAGGCGATCGGTGACGTGGAGCGCATCCTGGCCCGAGTCGCCCTCTACAGCGCTCGCCCAAGGGACCTGGCCCGGCTTCGCGACGCCTTCAACGTCCTGCCGGCGCTCGAAGGGGCGCTTGACGACTATGCCGAAGGCACGTCCCTGGATGAACTCAGGCGCCATATCCGCCCCTATCCCGAACTGGCTGACACCCTGACCCGCGCCCTGATGGAGAACCCGCCGGTAGTGATCCGCGAGGGCGGGGTAATCGCCGGAGGCTTCGACGCCGAACTCGACGAATACCGCGGGCTGGCCGAACACGCCGGCGACTACCTGGTGAAGCTGGAGACCCGCGAGCGCGAGCGCACCGGCCTGCCCAACCTCAAGGTGGGCTACAACCGCGTGCACGGCTACTTCATCGAGATTCCCCGCGCCCAAGCCCGGGACGCCCCGGCGGACTACGTGCGCCGCCAAACCCTGAAAAACGCCGAGCGCTTCATCATCCCCGAGCTCAAGGAGTTCGAGGACAAGGCCCTGTCGGCGAAGTCCCGCGCCCTGGCCCGGGAGAAGCTGCTCTACGACAGCCTGCTCGATACCCTAAACGCCGAGCTCGACGCCCTGCAGGCCAGCGGCCGGGCGCTGGCCTCGCTGGATGTGCTGTGCGCCTTCGCCGAGCGGGCCCAGGCGCTGGATTTCGTGCGACCCCGGCTGGCTGAGGCACCGGGTATCGCCATCCGCGGCGGTCGCCATCCGGTGGTAGAGCATGTCAGCGACGCCCCCTTCGTGCCCAATGACCTGTTCATGGGCGATGATCGACGCATGCTGGTGATCACCGGGCCCAATATGGGCGGCAAGTCCACCTACATGCGCCAGGCGGCGCTGATCGTTCTGCTGGCTCATACCGGCTGCTTCGTGCCGGCCGACGCCGCCGAGATCGGTCCGGTGGACCGCATCTTCACTCGTATCGGATCCTCGGATGACCTGGCCGGCGGCCGCTCCACCTTCATGGTGGAAATGACCGAAACCGCCAACATCCTGCACAACGCCACCGACCACAGCCTGGTGCTGATGGACGAAATCGGCCGCGGCACCAGTACCTTCGACGGTCTATCACTGGCCTGGGCCAGTGCCGAGCAGCTGACCCGCACTCGCGCTTTCACGCTGTTCGCCACCCACTACTTCGAGATGACCGCCCTGCCCGAGCAGGCCGAGGGCGTGGCCAACGTGCACCTGACGGCGGCCGAGCACAAGGACGGCATTGTCTTCATGCACAGAGTAAAGGATGGCCCTGCCAGCCAGAGCTACGGCCTGCAGGTGGCCCAGCTGGCCGGCGTACCCCAGGCAGTGATCGCCAGGGCTCGAGAGAAACTCGCCCAGTTGGAACAGCAGGAGATCGACCAGGGCAGCAGGAGCAGCGAGCGCCTTGGCGGCGCTCCCCAGCCACAACAGAGCGACCTCTTCGCCAGCGCGCCGCACCCGCTGATGGAGGAGCTCGGCGGCCTCGCTCTGGACGAGCTGACGCCGCGCCAAGCGCTGGAGCTGCTCTACCGCTGGCGGGAGTCTCTGTGACGGCACCCCCTACTTCTCTTGCGGCGCTACTGGGGGCGCGACTAGAATGGTCAGATTCACCGCCGCCCCAGTATAAAAAAATTGGCTGTTATAACCATTTAATCAACTATCCACAGCGGCCGAGCGACGCCGGCCCGAGGAAGGGAGAGTGGCATGACGTTCGTCGTCACCGAGAACTGCATCAAGTGCAAATACACCGACTGTGTCGAAGTCTGCCCGGTGGACTGCTTTTACGAGGGACCCAACTTCCTGGTGATCCACCCCGACGAGTGCATTGACTGCGCCCTTTGCGAGCCGGAGTGCCCCGCCGAGGCAATCTTCTCGGAGGATGAACTGCCCGCAGGACAGGAGCCCTTCATCGAGATCAACGCGGAACTCGCCGAGGTGTGGCCCAATATCAGCGAGAAGAAGGACCCGCTGCCCGATGCCGAAGAGTGGGACGGCAAGCCCGGCAAGTTGGAGAAGCTGGAACGCTGAGCACGCCATCGCCCAGAAGCGACGACGCCGAATGTCTCTCGACATTCGGCGTCGTCGCTTCTATTCATAACTGCCAGGAGAACACCTAAACAAAAAAGGCGGCCCGTAGGCCGCCAGCTCCAAGCCGTTCCTTGAGCGGCTCCTTCCGCCCGACTCCCGTGATGTCTTCCCTGCCCGGAAGCGGCCTCCTGCCGCACCGAACGCATCACTTCAAGCATCCCGTTGCATCCTGCTGGAGGACCACTGCTGTCTCTCCTTGTCCCGAGCTCATTCTGGCAGAGCTGCAATGCAACACAAGCACGACCGGTGGCGCATTCCTCGCCACCTCAATCGAACGCCACAAGAGAGAAAGCCCATAAAACTCATCAATATCAATTATATAAAAAAAGACCGGCGCCTTCGGCGTCGGTCTTCCGTCTGATACTGAGTCAATATCGTCGATCAAATGTCGGCGATTTCCTACACGGAATCCCGCGAAAGGCAACCCTGGTTTACTGGCCCTTTATGGCCGAAAGCCCCGGATAGGCGGCACGATCGCCGAGCTCACGCTCAATCACCAACAGGCGATTGTACTTGGCTACCCGATCGCTACGGCACAGCGAACCGGTCTTGATCTGGCCGGCGCAGGTACCCACAGCGAGATCCGCGATAGTGGTGTCCTCGGTTTCGCCGGAGCGATGCGAAATCACCGCGGTGAAGCCGGCATCCTGGGCCATCCTGATGGCGTCCAGGGTCTCGGAAAGCGAGCCGATTTGATTGAACTTGATCAGGATGGAGTTGCCGATCCGCTCGTCGATCCCGCGCTTGAGGATCTTCGTATTGGTGACGAACAGGTCATCGCCTACCAGTTGGACGCGATCGCCCAGCTTGTTGGTCAGCGCTTTCCAGCCGCCCCAGTCGGACTCGTCCATGCCATCCTCGATGGAGACGATGGGATAGTCGTCGCACAGGCCGGCCAGGTAGTCGGTGAAGCCCTGGGCGTCATACTGCTTGCCCTCCCCGGCGAGATCGTACTGGCCGTCCTTGTAGAACTCCGAGGAGGCGCAGTCCAGGGCCAGTGTCACGTCGCGGCCCAGCGCATAGCCGGCATTCGACACTGCCTGTTTGATGACAGCGAGCGCTTCGGCGTTGGAGGCCAGGTTCGGAGCGAAGCCGCCCTCGTCACCCACCGACGTGGATAATCCTCGAGCGCTGAGCACCTTCTTCAGCGCATGAAAGATCTCGGCGCCCATGCGCAGGCCCTCGCGAAAGTTGGGGGCGCCCACCGGCTGGACCATGAACTCTTGGATATCGACGTTGTTGTCGGCATGTTCGCCGCCGTTGAGAATATTCATCATCGGCACCGGCATGCTGTACTGGCCCGGCTGACCGTAAAGCTCGGCGATATGGGCATAGAGCGGCATGCCCTTGGCGTTGGCCGCTGCCTTGGCGGCCGCCAGGGAGACCGCCAGGATGGCATTGGCGCCGAGCTGACCCTTGTTGTCGGTGCCGTCCAGCGCCAGCATGGCGTCGTCCAGGCCGCGCTGGTCGCGGGCATCCATGCCGACCAAACACTCCCGAATAACCCCGTTGACCGCCTCGACCGCCTTCAGCACGCCCTTGCCGAGATAGCGGCTATTATCGCCGTCACGCAGTTCGAGGGCCTCGCGGGAGCCGGTAGAGGCGCCGCTGGGGGCACAGGCCTCGCCCACAGCACCGCTCTCCAGATGCACCTCGGCCTGGACGGTAGGGTTGCCGCGGGAATCGAGCACCTCGAGGGCACGAATGTCGACGATCTTGGTCATGCGAGTCTTCCTCAGTTGTGTCAGCGATAAAATATTATTGGATGTCGAGCGGCGCGAAGCCCTTCACCACGTCGTCGATGGCCTTGAGCTGGGTCAGGAAGGGCTCGAGCCTGTCCAGCGGTAGCGCGCAGGGGCCATCGCACAGCGCCGCATCCGGGGCCGGATGGGCCTCCAGGAAGAGGCCGGCCAGCCCCACGGCCACGCCCGCCCGAGCCAGCTCGGCCACCTGCTGACGGCGGCCATCGGCGCTGTCGGCGCGCCCTCCCGGGCGCTGCAGCGAATGGGTGACGTCGAAGAACACCGGGCGGCCGGTCTGCTTCATCTCGCCGAAGCCGAGCATATCCACCACCAGGTTGTTGTAACCGAAGCTGGAGCCGCGCTCGCAGAGAATCACTCGGTCGTTGCCGGCCTCCTCGCACTTGCGAATGATGTGGCGCATCTCGTGGGGAGCGAGAAACTGGGGTTTCTTTATGTTGATCACCGCCCCGGTCCGAGCCATGGCCACGACAAGATCGGTCTGACGAGCCAGGAAGGCGGGCAGCTGGATGATATCGGCCACCTCGGCCACCGGCGCGGCCTGCCAGGGCTCGTGAACATCGGTGATGATCGGCACCTGGAAGCGGGACTTCACCTCAGCGAGGATTTCGAGCCCCTTCTCGAGGCCCGGGCCGCGGTAGGAGTGAATGGAGCTGCGGTTGGCCTTATCGAAGCTCGCCTTGAAGACATAGGGCATGCCCAGCCGATTCGTTACCTCGACGTAGGTCTCGGCAACCTCCAGGGCCATCTCGCGGGATTCCAGCACGTTAATGCCGCCGAACAGCATCAGCGGCAACGAATTGCCGGCCTGAAGGCCGGCAATGGAAACATGTCGTTCGGGTGCGCTCATCCGGCTCACTCCTGGTGGGAGGACTGGGCGCGAGTGCGCGCCGCCTTGTGCTCCAGCGCCGCGTTGACGAAACCGGTAAACAGCGGGTGGCCATCGCGGGGGGTGGAGGTGAACTCGGGATGGAACTGGCAGGCCACGAACCAGGGATGGTCAGGCAGCTCAACCATCTCCACCAGGGAGTTGTCGACGCTCTTGCCGGACACCAACAGGCCCGCCTGCTCGAGCTCCTCGATAAACTGGTTATTGACCTCATAACGGTGCCGATGTCGCTCAACGATCTCGTCGCTTCCGTATGCCTGCCGGGCCTTGCTGCCGGTTTTCAGGCGGCATACCTGGCCGCCCAGTCGCATAGTGCCACCCATGTCGGAGGCCGCGTCGCGCAGTTCGATCTTACCTTCGGGGGTGATCCACTCGGTGATCAGGCCCACCACTGGATGCTGAGTGTCATGGGTAAACTCCGTGGAATCAGCGTCTTCCCAGCCGGGCAGGCTGCGGGCGAACTCTATCACCGCCACTTGCATGCCGAGGCAGATCCCGAGATAGGGAATCTTGTTCTCCCGGGCGAATCGCGCCGTGGCGATCTTGCCTTCAACGCCGCGCTCGCCGAAGCCGCCGGGCACCAGGATGGCATCCTTGCCGGCCAGGCGATCGGTGCCGTGGCGCTCGATGTCCTCCGAGTCGATGTAGTCGACGTTGACCTTGACCCGGGTCTGGATGCCGGCATGGATCAGCGCCTCGTTGAGCGACTTGTAGGCGTCGAGCAGCTCCATGTACTTGCCGACCATGACGATGTTGATCGACTTGAGCGGGTTGAGCTTGGCGTCAAGTACCTTGATCCACTCGTTGAGATCGGCCTCATCGGCCGTGAGGCGCAGCTTGTCACAGACGATCTCGTCCAGGCCATACTCGTGGAGCATCAGCGGGATGCGATAAATGGTGTCGGCATCCTGCAGCGGGATGACCGCGCGCTCTTCCACGTTGGTGAACAGCGCGATCTTGCGGCGCTCGGTCTCCTCGAGCTCTACCTCGCTGCGGCAGATCAGGATATCCGGCTGGATACCGATGGAGCGCAGTTCCTTGACGCTGTGCTGAGTCGGCTTGGTCTTGGTCTCCCCTGCCGTCTTTATGTAAGGCACTAACGTAAGGTGCATGAAGAGTGCTCGGCTGGCTCCTAACTCGCTCCTGATCTGGCGAATCGACTCCAGGAAGGGCAGCGACTCGATGTCGCCCACGGTGCCGCCAATCTCCACCAGCGCCACGTCGAAGCCCTCGCCCCCCTCATACACCCGGCGCTTGATCTCGTCGGTGATATGGGGAATCACCTGCACGGTACCGCCCAAGTAATCGCCGCGACGCTCCTTGCGCAGCACATTCTCGTAGACGCGGCCCGTGGTGAAGTTGTTGCGCTGGGTCATCTTGGTACGGATGAAGCGCTCGTAGTGACCCAGATCGAGGTCCGTCTCGGCGCCATCCTCGGTGACGAATACCTCGCCGTGCTGGAAGGGGCTCATGGTGCCCGGATCCACGTTGATGTAAGGGTCGAGCTTGAGCATGGTGACCTTGAGGCCGCGCGCCTCGAGAATCGCCGCCAGCGAGGCTGACGCGATGCCCTTGCCAAGAGAGGACACAACGCCGCCGGTCACGAAGATATATCGTGTCATGGAGAACCTGTCGAAACGTGATCATGAGGCTCGGCAGAAAGCCGCACCAGAATGGGACGACAGACTAGCAGAATACGACCAATGGCTCAATTTCGGCCAACCGCCCGGCGGTTGGCCGAAGAAGACTCAGACGCCCAGATAATCGAGGATGCCCTCGGCGGCCTGGCGTCCCTCGTAAATAGCCGTCACCACCAGGTCGGAGCCACGCACCATGTCGCCGCCAGCGAAGATCTTCTCGTGGGTGGTCTGGAACGGCAGAGCGCCATGCTCCGGCGCCTTGACCCTGTCGCGCTCGTCGATCGCGATACCATGGTCGTTGAACCAGGCGGGCGGGTCGGGCTGGAAGCCGAAGGCGACGACCACCGCGTCGGCGGGAATCACCTCCTCGGACCCCGGCACCACCTCAGGGCGACGACGGCCGTTCTCGTCCGGCTCGCCGAGGCGGGTGCGCACCACTTTCACGCCTTCCACCTTGCCCTCGCCCACCACCGCCACCGGTTGACGGTTGAACAGAAACTCCACGCCCTCCTCACGGGCATTGGCTACCTCCTTGCGCGAGCCCGGCATGTTCTCCTCGTCGCGGCGATAGGCGCAGGAGACCTGGGTGGCGCCCTGGCGAATCGCGGTGCGGTTGCAGTCCATGGCGGTATCACCACCGCCCAGCACCACCACGCGCTGACCCTTGAAGGAGATGTACTCGGCAGGGTCCTTCTCAAAGCCCAGGCAGTGGTTGACGTTGGCGATCAGGTAGTCGAGCGCCTTGTGAACCCCGGCCAGGTTCTCGCCGGGGAAGCCGCCCTCCATGTACTTGTAGGTGCCCATGCCCATGAACACCGCGTCGTACTCATCGAGCAGCTGCTCGATGGTCACATCGCGACCTACCTCGGCATTAAGGCGGAACTCGATGCCCATCTCCTCGAACACCGCCCGACGACGCTCCATCACGCTCTTCTCGAGCTTGAACTCGGGGATGCCGAAGGTCAGCAGGCCGCCGATTTCCGGATTGCGGTCGAACACCACCGGCTTCACGCCGTTGCGCACCAGGATGTCTGCGCAGCCCAACCCCGCCGGCCCGGCGCCGATAATCGCCACCTTTCTATCAGTCCAGGTTACCCGGGACATGTCCGGGCGCCAGCCCATGGCAAAGGCGGTATCGGTGATGTACTTCTCCACCGATCCGATGGTCACGGCACCGAAGCCATCATTGAGAGTGCAGTCCCCTTCGCAGAGTCGGTCCTGGGGACAGACCCGACCACACACCTCGGGCAGCGAGTTGGTCTTGTGGGAAAGCTCGGCGGCCTCGAGGATATTGCCTTCGCTGACTAGCTGCAGCCAGTTGGGAATGTAGTTATGAACCGGGCACTTCCATTCGCAGTAGGGGTTGCCGCAGTGCAGGCAGCGGTGGGCCTGGCTGGCCGCATCCTGGGGCTTGTAGGGCTCGTAGATCTCGGCGAACTCCCGCGAGCGGGCGCGGGCATCCTTCTTCTGCGGGTCCTGGCGACCCACGTCGATAAACTGGAAATCGTTGCTCAGACGGTTTGCCATAATGCTTCTCCTGGAAATCCTGTCGGCCGCCCCGGCTCGGGCCTGGAGTCCGCCGGGGCGATATTCACCTGTCGTCGAGGGCACCAACCGGACTGAAGCCACCTGCCTCATCCCGGCTGACGCCGCGGCCATTCCGGCTGACGCCGATTCGTTACTCGGGCTGGCGCCGGGGCTCACTCATTCCGGCTGACGCCGCCTCTTATTCCGGCTGACGCCGGGATTGGGCCAACAGGCTGTTCAGGCTTGCCGCCTTGGGCTTCACCAGCCAGAAGTGGCGAGTGAAGTCGCTGAAGTCCTCGAGAATCGCGTGGCCCCGCGGGGAATCGGTCTCGGCAACGAACTCTTCGATGACCTCGCGCAGGTGGCGACGATAGGCCTCCATGGTTTCCGTGTTCACGCGGTGGATCTCAACCAACTCGTGGTTGTACTTGTCGACGAAACTGCGGTCCTCATCGAGCACATAGGCGAAGCCGCCGGTCATGCCCGCGCCAAAGTTGACCCCGGTCTCGCCGAGCACGCAGACCATGCCACCGGTCATGTACTCGCAGCAGTGGTCACCGACTCCCTCGATCACCGCATGAGCGCCGGAGTTACGCACCCCGAAGCGCTCGCCGGCGGTGCCCGCCGCGAACAACTTGCCACCGGTGGCGCCGTACAGGCAGGTGTTGCCGACGATGGCCGTCTCGTGACTGGCAAAGCGACTGCCCTTGGGCGGGGTAATCACTACTTTGCCGCCGTTCATGCCCTTGCCGACATAGTCGTTGGCGTCGCCCTCCAGATAGAGGTTGAGACCGCGGGCATTCCATACACCGAAGCTCTGGCCGGCCACGCCGGTAAAGCGCGCGGTCACCGGGGCATCCTCGAGTCCCGCCTCGCCATAGCGCTTGGCGATGGCACCAGACGTCAGCGCCCCCACGCTGCGGTCGCAGTTGGTGATGGTGAAGGCAACCTCACCCCCGGATTTCGCCTCAATGGCATTCTGGAAAGCGGCCAGTACCTCCTGGTTCTTGGCGCCCGGATCATGGGGCACATTGCGGCTCACCTGGCAGAACTGGGGAGCCTCGGCCGGCACGAAGTCGTTGCCGAGCAGCGGAGTCAGGTCGAGCTTGCGCTGGGAGGCGGTCACCCCCTCGAGCACCTCGAGCAAATCGGTGCGACCAATCAGGTCGGTGAGCCGGCGCACGCCAAGCAGGGCCATCAGCTCGCGCACCTCCTCGGCGATAAAGCGGAAGTAGTGTTTGACCATATCGACGGTGCCACGGAAGTGCTCGCCGCGCAGGTAATCGTCCTGGGTGGCCACGCCGGTGGCACAGTTGTTCAGGTGGCAGATGCGCAGGTACTTGCAGCCCAGAGCGACCATGGGCGCGGTGCCGAAACCGAAGCTCTCGGCACCAAGGATCGCCGCCTTGACCACATCGAGGCCCGTCTTGAGGCCGCCGTCAGTCTGCAGGCGAATCTTGTCACGCAGGCCGTTGATGCGTAGCGCCTGATGTACCTCGGGCAGACCCAGCTCCCAGGGAGAGCCGGCGTGCTTGATGGAGGTCATCGGACTCGCCGCGGTGCCGCCATCGTAGCCCGAGACCGTGATCAGGTCGGCATAGGCCTTGGCCACGCCGGTGGCGATGGTACCGATGCCGGGCTCGGAGACCAGCTTCACCGAGACCAGGGCATCGGGATTGACCTGCTTGAGATCGAAGATCAGCTGGGCCAGATCCTCGATGGAGTAGATGTCGTGATGCGGTGGCGGCGATATCAGGGTCACGCCGGGCACTGCGTAACGCAGCCGGGCGATCAGCTCGTTGACCTTGCCACCGGGCAACTGGCCGCCTTCGCCCGGCTTGGCACCCTGGGCCACCTTGATCTGCAGGACCTCGGCATTGACCAGGTAGGCCGGCGTCACGCCGAAGCGGCCGGAGGCGATCTGCTTGATCTTGGAGGAGCGGATGGTGCCGTAACGGGCCGGATCCTCGCCGCCCTCGCCGGAGTTGGAGCGCCCTCCGGCCTCGTTCATGGCCTGGGCCAGGGATTCATGGGCCTCAGGCGACAATGCCCCCAGCGACATACCGGCGCTATCAAACCGTGGGAGCAGATCTTCAACCGCCTCAACCTCCTCAAGCGGGAGCGGTTCGGCGGCCGGCTTGAGCCTCAGCAGGTCGCGAAGCGTCGCCGGGGAACGCTCGTTGACCAGGGCGGCAAACGTCTTCCACTTGGCATAGCTGCCTTCCTGCACGGCCTGCTGCAGCGACATCACCACGTCGGGGTTATAGGCGTGATACTCGTGGCCGTGGACGTATTTGAACAGCCCGCCCTGGGCAATGCCCTTGCGCGGCGTCCAGGCGTCGCGGGCCAACCACTCCTGCTGCAGCTGCAGCTCGGCGAAGCCGGTGCCCTGGATGCGCGAAGCCATCCCGGTGAAGCACAGCTCCATCACCTCATCGGCCAGGCCCACCGCCTCGAACAGCTGAGAGCCGCGGTAGGAGGCCAGGGTCGAGATTCCCATCTTGGAGAGGATCTTGAAGAGCCCCTTTTGCAGACCCTTACGGTAGTTCTCACGGGCATCGGCGGGATTACCGGTGAGCTCGCCGGTGCGCTGCATGTCGGCCATCACCTGATAGGCGAGCCACGGGAAGACCGCGGTCGCCCCCACCCCGAACAGCACCGCCATCTGGTGGGCATCGCGAGCATAGCCGGTCTCCACCACGATGTTGGCCCGAGGGCGCAGCGCCAGCCGACCCAGGTGGTTGTGGACGGCCCCAACGGCCAGAGCGGCATGGATCGGCAGCTCGCCACGCGCGAGGGTGGCGTCGGATAGCACCATGATCACCTTGCCGGCTCTTACGGCCTCCTCGGCCCGACGGCAGAGCGCCTGAAGCGCCGCCTTCAATCCCATCTGTTCCGGGTCATAGCCCAGGCTCAACACCTGACTGGCGAAGGCGGGATCTTCCTGTTCTACCAAGGCGGTGAACTTGCGCGGCGACAGCACCGGCGTGGTCAAGATGATGCGGTGGGCGTGTTCCGGAGTCGCCTTGAAGACGTTGCGCTCGGTGCCGATGCAGGTCTCCAGGGACATCACGATCGCCTCGCGCAGCGGGTCGATGGCCGGGTTGGTCACCTGGGCGAACTTCTGGCGGAAGTAGTCGGTGAGAAGCCGCTGCTTACCGGAGAGCACCGCCATGGGCGTGTCGTCACCCATGGAACCCACCGCCTCCTGGCCGCTCTCGGCCAGCGGGCGCAGCATCTGATCGCGCTCCTCGAAGCTCACCTGGAACATCTTCTGGGCGACGTTGAGGGCGTCGACGTCCATGTTCTGGAAACTGGCCAGTTCGGTCAGGGCCGACTCGAGGTAGTGGGCCTCCTGCTTCAGCCAACGCTTGTAGGGATAGGCCGACTTCAGGCGCGCGTCGATGTCACTGGTGTGCAGGACTTCACCGGTCTCTGTATCCACGGCGAGAATCTGTCCGGGGCCCACTCGGCCCTTGGCCACCACATCCTCGGGCTTGTAATCGTAGGTGCCGATCTCCGACGCCAGGGTGATAAAGCCGTTCTTGGTAATCACCCAGCGGGCCGGGCGCAGTCCGTTACGGTCGAGCATACAGAGCGCCTGGCGGCCGTCGGTCATCACCACACCGGCGGGGCCGTCCCAGGGCTCCATGTGCATGGAGTTGTACTCGTAGAAAGCGCGCAGATCGCTATCCATCAACTCAACGTTCTGCCAGGCCGGCGGCACCATCATGCGCACGGCACGGTGTAGCTCCATGCCACCCGTCAGCAGCACCTCGAGCATGTTGTCCATGCTCGAGGAGTCAGAGCCGACGGTATTGACGATCTCGTCGAGCCCTTCGATGTCGGGCAGGCGCTCGCAGACAAAATTTTCCTTGCGGGAGTTGGCCCAGCCGCGGTTGGCCTCGATGGTGTTGATCTCGCCGTTGTGGGCCAGCAGCCGGAACGGCTGAGCCAGAGGCCAACGCGGCGCGGTATTGGTCGAGAAGCGCTGATGGAAGACGCAAATGGCGGTCTCCAGGCGTTCATCACCCAGGTCACGGTAGAAGGCCGGCAGGTCTACCGGCATCACCAGCCCCTTGTAGGAGACCACTTCCGCGGAAAGCGAGCAGACATAGAACTCCGGCTCGTCTGTCAGGGTCTGCTCGGCCAGGCGGCGAGCCATGAACAGGTCAACCTCGAAGGTCTCGGCGCTCCCGTTCTTGCCCGGCTCGACAAACAGGTGCCGGATCCGCGGCAGGCACTCGAGGGCCATGGGGCCACAAACGCTGGGGTCCACCGGCACGTCGCGCCAGCCGCGAATCACAAGGCCGCGGGCTCGCAGCTCTCCCTCGAGAATATCGCCGGCTTTCTCGGCGCGGATGTCGTCGTCGGGCAGGAACACCACGCCCACCGCAAAGCGCTCGCCCAGTTCGACATTGAGAGCGTCATGGGCGGCCTGGCGCATGAAGACGTCTGGCATCTTCAGCAGCAAACCGCAGCCGTCACCGGTCTTGCCATCGGCGGCAATGCCGCCGCGGTGGGTCATGCAGGTCAGCGACTCGATGGCGGTCGTGAGCAGCTGGTGGCTAGCTCGGCCCTCCATGTGGGCAATCAGGCCGAAACCGCAGTTGTCACGGAATTCGCCGGGCTGGTGGAGACCTCTGTTCATTGGCGCGCCTCGAAGATAGGGTGTTTTTTCTGCAGCCGTATCGTGATACGGTTTCAGGTTTTATTTTAATTTTGTGCCTTGGTATGGACGACGGAGCTGCACGGCAAAAGGCCGTCCAGCATAGTCAATCGGCCCGGAAATGCGCAACGTTGCGACCACCTGCCCAGACAAAAAATACCCAAAAATCCGCTACTTGAAAAAACAGGCCAATCAAAAAAAGCACGCAACTCAACAACTTGCAAATGGCATAGACGTAATTTCAACGGCCCGAGCGCACTATTAGACTTTAGCTGCATTCGGCGAGACCGCTCCATGCTGATAACGCATATGGCATGCGGATTATCGCCTGGAGAGGGGAGCAAAGAGGAGCTCGGCGACAAACGCCGCCCACCAATGACGACGCCCGCAAACCATCGTGCGGGCGTCAGAACTCAGGTCGAGATAGCAGAACCAGCGGAGCGTCAGGCGCGTGGGAACGCTTCGATCAGGGCTTCCAGCAGCTCGGGCGTCGTCTCGTGGGAGAGGCAGGCATCGCCCAACGAACGCAGCAGAATCAGTCGCAACCTGCTATCGATATTCTTCTTGTCCAGACGCATGCGGACCAGGAAGTCCTCCACCGACATATCGGCAGGCACCGACAGCGGCAGAGCCGCCGCCAAAAGAATATCTCGCACCCGAGACACCTCGGCCTCATCGAGCCAGCCAAGCCGGGCCGAAAGCTCAGCCGCCATCAGCATACCGGCTCCTACCGCCTCCCCGTGCAGCCACTTACCATAGCCCTGGTGCGCTTCGATGGCGTGACCGAAGGTGTGCCCCAGGTTGAGCAGCGCACGCACGCCCTGCTCGGTCTCGTCCTCGGCGACGATCTCCGCCTTCAAGGCACAGCTGCACTCGATGGCACGGATCAGTGCCATCGGCTCAAGGGCGCGCAGGTCCTCCATGGCGCCCTCAAGCCAGCCAAGAAAGTCGGCGTCGCGAATCAGACCGTACTTGATCACCTCGGCGAGCCCCGCCGAGAACTCCCGCGCCGGGAGCGTCTCCAGGGTCTCGGTGTCGATCAGCACCGCCCGAGGCTGCCAGAAAGCGCCGATCATGTTCTTGCCCAGCGCGTGGTTGACCCCGGTCTTGCCGCCCACCGAAGAGTCCACCTGGGAAAGCAGCGTGGTGGGGACCTGGATGAAGGCCACGCCGCGCTGGTAGCAGGCCGCCGCAAAGCCGACCATGTCCCCGATTACCCCGCCGCCCAGGGCGATCAAGGTGCAGCGGCGATTGAAGCCCGCCTCGAGGAGGGCGTCCCAGATGCGCGACACGCTTTCCAGGGTCTTGGTGGCCTCGCCGTCGGGTAGCACCAGCTCGCGCACCTCGGCGTCGGCAGGCAGCGAGGCTCGGCAGCGCGCGAGATACAGAGGTGCCACCACCTCGTTAGTGACGACCATGACCTGACGGCCGGCCAGCCAAGGAGCCAATGCGTCCGGCTCACCCAGCAGACCGGGGCCAATATGGATGGGATAGCTGCGCTCGCCCAGGGATACCTCGAGGGTACGGGAACCGATGGGAGTCTCGCTCATGGATTTATGCCTTGCATTGGAGGGGGTCGACCAGCCGGGTGACACGCCTGACGATATCGTTGACCACGGCCCGGGGGCCACGGCGATCGGTGCGCACGGTGACATCGGCGGTGGCACGGTAGAGGGGGTCGCGCACGCCGAACATCTCGCGCAGCACCGCTTCCTTGTCCGGCCGCTGCAGCAGGGGCCGGTTGCGATCCTTTGCGGTGCGCCTGAGCTGTTGCTCGACGGTGGTAAACAGGTAGATGACGGTGCCACGCTCGCGCAGCATCTGGCGGTTCTCCTCGCGTAGCACAGCACCACCGCCGGTAGCGATCACCACGCCCTCGAGCTGGGTCAGCTCATCGATCATCTGGGTCTCACGATCGCGAAAGCCGGCCTCGCCCTCCACGTCGAAAATCCACGGAATATCGGCGCCGCAGCGCGCCTGAATCTCGTGGTCGCTATCGAAGAAGTCGCGAGAAAGTTCGGCCGCCAGGAGGCGGCCGATGGTGCTCTTGCCGGCCCCCATGGGGCCGATCAGTATCAGGTTGGGTAGTGCCTGCATTAGCGAAGGACCACTCCCTCATCCAGTATTCTAGGGGTGATAAAGACCAGTAACTCTACCTTCTCGTTGCTCTGCTGGGTATAGCGGAACAGTTTTCCCAGTACCGGCAAGTCGCCCAGGAAGGGAGTTTTGGATAAGCTGCTAAGCTCCTCCGTCTGCAGAATGCCGCCCAGCACCACGGTCTCCCCATTATCGACCAGCACCTGGGTCTGGATCTCGTTCTTGTTGATTGGCGGCTCTTCACCGACCCTGAACTCGCCGAAGGTGTCGTTGGTGATATTGACGTCCATGATGATGCGGTTATCCGGGGTGATCTGCGGGGTCACCTCCAGCGACAGCACCGCCTCCTTGAACTCGACGGCCGAGGCACCGCTGGCCGCCGCTTCGCGATAGGCCCGCTCCTGGCCCTGCTTGATCACGGCGGTACGCTGGTTGGCGGTAATCACTCGCGGCTGGGAAATAGTATAGCTCTTACCCTCGCTCTCCAGAGCTCTCAGCTCCAGGTCAAGCAAAATATCTCCTGAGAGATAGCCGAAGGCAAAGCTGGTCATAGGATTAGCTCCACCCAAGTCCACCGCAAGCCCACCCCGCTGGAAAACCTCTCCATCAGGAGTGTCATAAAAGCCTGTAAACTGACCCCTGCTTTCACGCTGGCCTAAGAAATCATCACCAAAGGTCGCCCTGGGAGCACCTGCTGAAGAACCACCGAGATTAAATCGACTACTGGAATTACTCGACATGCCCCAGTTGACACCCAACTCACGAGAGGCGCTGTCGCTGGCGATGACAATTCTCGCCTCGATCTGCACCTGTCTCACCGCCACATCAAGGCGGACCAAGGTACGCAGGATCTCGTCGATCTGGTCGGCGGTGTCCTGTATCAGGAGGGTGTTGGTGCGCTGATCCACCGCTACCCGACCCCGCTCGGAAAGCAGACCGAAGCCACCTTCAACCCTGAGAAGCTCTGCCAGGTCCTCGGCTCGCGCATAGCGCACTTGGACATACTCGCTTGTCAGCGGTGCCAGGGTTTCAATCTGCTCACGAGACTGGATCTCGAGCTGCTCGCGCTGGGCCAGCTCGGCCGCCGGGGCCACCACAATCACGTTGCCCTCCTGACGGCTGGCCAGACCGTGGCTCTTGAGCACCAGGTCAAGGGCCTGATCCCAGGGCACATCCTCGAGGTTGAGCGTCACCCGCCCCTGGACGCTGTCGCTGGCCACCAGGTTGAGTCCGGTAAAATCGGCGATAATCGCCAGCACCGAGCGCACCTCGATGTCCTGGAAATTAAGGGTGATGCGCTCGCCGGTGTAGGAGAACTGCTCGCGGACTCGCTGTTCGCGCTCCTGCTGGGTCACCGGCTGGGCCTCGATGGTCAGCTGGCGGCCGCTCTGTGTAGAGACCATGGCATAGTCGCCAGCCCCTTCGATCTCGAGGGTCACACCGTCGCGGCCCCTCCGAGGAGTGACGCGGCGAAGCGGCGTGCCGAAGTCGCTGACGTCATAGACTTGGTCCAGAGAGACCGGCAGCTCCACGCCCCGCAGATCGGCGGTGATCCGGTTGCGGCCGCTTTCGCGAACCCGGGCATCCACTCCAGCGCGGTCGAAGGTGACCACCAGGCGCCCGGCGCCGCCCTCGCCGCGGCGGAAGTCGATATTCTCGACGCTGGGGCCACTCGCGACGGTTCGGCTGGGGGCCGGCTCGCTGGCAACCGGGGCCGGAGAAGACGCGGAAACAGGCGCCACCCCGGTATCGGCCGCACCGCCACCGATGGCCAGGCGCAGACGATTGCCCTGCTCACGGGTGTTATAGGGCAGCGGACCTTCGAGATCGAATACCAGCCGGGTGCGAGAGCCGGCCTCAAGCGCGGTGACCCGCTGCACGCCGCCAATGCCCAGGGCATAGTTGCGCTGGCCAAGGCGGTTGGCGGTCTCCATCAGGTCAATCGTCAACCGCGCCGGATCGTCGAGACGGTAGCCGCGCACCTCCGGTACCGGGCCTGCGAATGACAGGTCAACCTCCAGCTCTCCTCCGCTGCCTTGCCGGAAGTCGAGCCCCTCAAGAGACGTGGCCGCCAGAGCGCCGACGGAGACCGTCAGCAGTAAGAGTGTCGCAAATCCGCGCTTCATGATCGGTAGCATTGTTCCCTTCCCCCTTACGCACTGTTCATTCCACCTGGCGCGATGATGATGTGTCCTGACTCAGATACTTATCAAAGTGTGACCTGCCGACTGCGCTCTACCCACTCACCTCGCTCCATGACCAGCTCGACAAGCAGGATGGAACTCTCGGTAATGCCGACGATTCGGCCATGATCGGTTCCGAGATAGCTACCTGTTCGTAAACGATGTACCTGACCTTCCGGAGAGCGCACCAGCGCCGAGGGCTGTCCACTCACTGTCAGGGTGCCCACCAGCTCGAGTTCGCTTAAATCGTAGGCTTCCAATGGCTCGCGCTGGCGATCCACCGGCGGGGCGAGACTCCCCCCAGAGGGCGCTTCGCGCTGCTCATCGACCTGACGTGGAACAAAAGGGCTGCGTTGGTCCGATGCTAGATAGCCCACCGACTCATAATCCGGAATATCAGGCAGCTGCACATCAGCTGTCGGCCCAGGATTGCTTCGAATGTCGGCGAGCTCACGATCTAGCGCCCCCAACTGAGGATCGGCACATCCTGCCAGGCCCAGCAGCAGCGCGGCGACCAGTGCCGCCAAAATACGGTTGGCATGGATCATTGCGTGCCCTCCTCACTCTGGCGGTAGCTGTAGGTCCGTGCCAGCATCGCCAGCCGCAGGCGCTGGCTGTCGCCATCATCGACCACCAGCGTCATGTCATGGAGAGTCACAATACGCGGCAGACTGGCCACATCAGCCAGGAAAGTCGCGATGCGGTGGTAGTCGCCCTTGACCTGAATATCGAAGGGGCGCTCGGTGTAATGCTCATCCGCTATGGGATCACGCAGACGGAGAAAGTCGATGGAGAGCTGGTTATCGATCGCCGCCTCACTGATGTTATCGAGGAGCGACGGCACCTCGGCGCCGGTGGGCAACATCTCGCGAAGTACCTCCATCCGGCTCTCAAGATTTTGCATATCCTCACGCATCGCCTCCAGGTTAGCCGCCTGAGCCGCCTTGCTGCGGTAGTCGCGGATCAGCTGCGCCTCCTGGCCTCGCACGCGGTCCAGCTCTTCCTTGGCGGGTGACGCCAGGTACCAATGCATGCCAAAAACGGTCACGCCCAGCACCAGCAGGCAACAAAGCAGCTGCAGGGACCAGGGCCAAACGCCGGCTTCCTTGATATCCAGTTCTCGCCAGTCCAGCTCACGCAGACGACGCATCTCTCCCTTGAGGCTCATGAACCCTCCTCCACCGAGGCCTGGCTTTCCTCACTATCTTTCACGGCTGCGGGGAGCTGCTGATTCATGCTAAGACTAAAGCGGCGCTGCTCGCCGCCCCCCTCGGCCTCCACTTCCGAGAGTACCGGCACCGTGAAGGAGTCCGCGGCATCCAGGGCCCTTAGCTGGTCGGAAACCTGGCGATTGTTCTCGGCTAAGCCGGCCAGACGCAGGCTATTACCCTGCCGATTGAGCTGGGTGTAGTACACACCGTCCACCAGACTGGTCGTCAAGTCGCCGAGCACGTGAACGGTCTGTGCGCGCCCCATCTGCAGCTCGGTAAACACACGCACCTGCTCCAGCATCTCCTCGCGGATCGCCTCCAGCTCGCTGACCTCGCGAATATCATCATCGAGCTGGCGACTCTGATCTTGGATATGGGCGTTGCGCTGCTGCTGGGAAGCGGTTTCCTGCTCGTAGTACCAGGTCAGTCCGTAGCCGCCTCCGAGGCCAAGCACAGCGGCCAACCCCAAGGTCACGAAGAAGCGCTTGCTGCGGCGAGCGCGAAGCTCCTCGCGCCAGGGCAGCAGATTGATCTCGATCGTCATCAGCGGGACCTCATCGCCAGGCCGCAGGCGGTCAGCAGCGCCGGAGCATCACCGGAAAGCGTCTGCACGTCGATGCGAGTGTTGACCTTCATCCGCGCCAGGGGGTTGGCGATGGAGACCTCCATGCCGCTCTCCTGTGCCAGCCGCTCGGCCAGGCCCGGCAGCATGCTGGTGCCGCCAGCCAGCACCATACGGCGCACCTCCTGCTTGCGGCCCGCGGTATAGTAAAGTTGTAGCGAACGCCCGACCTGCTGTACCAGGGTATCCAGGAAGGGGTCTAGCACGCTGCGTTGATAGTCCTCGGGCAGACCACCACGCTTCTTGGCAAGGCCAGCCTCATCAAGGTTCAGGCCGTAGCGGTTGCGGATCTCATCGGTAAGCTGGCGGCCGCCGAAAACCGTGTCTCGGCTGTAGACGACACGCCCGTCGCGCAGCACGTGGAAGGTGTTCATCGTGGCGCCAATGTCCACCAGGGCGACGCAGTCCTCCTCACCGGCCAGCTGAGGCAACTGATGGCGCACTTCGGTGAAGGCACGCTCCATGGCGAAGGTTTCAACGTCCACCGCCGCGGGGGTCAACCCTCCCTGGATCAGGGCATCAGTCAACTGACTGACATCCTGCTGGCGACATGCCACCAACAACACATCCTGTTGGTCGGCGTAGCGCGCGTTGAGACCCAGCCGCTGAAAATCGAAGGCAACCTCGCTGAACGGAAACGGAATATGTTTGTCTGAGTCTAACTGGATGCGGGTTTCGATTTCGTCGTCGCTGAGCGAGGCGGGTAGAATCAGTGTCTTGGTAATGGCAGCGCTGGCGGGCACAGCCACCACGGCGCGTAGGGAATGAGGCTTGGCCTGCTGCACCGCGCGGGAGAGGGCATCTACTACCTCCCCCATGTCTTGAATTCGCCGTTCGACCACGGCGCCTTCTCGCAAAGGCCGCACCGCATAGCTTTCAACCTGATAGCTGGCGCCAGCGCGCCTGAGTTCCACGAGCTTTACGGTTGCCGAAGTGATATCGACACCGATCAATCCCTTGCTGGATGCTCCGAATCGCATCTCGATCCTGCCCTTGCTGATCCATGCGGATTGCCGCTTGTTGTTACGCTCACCCCTCAAAACAGGAGGCGGCTGAGCCCCGAGGACTGACTCCTGTAAGTTGAGGTTACATGATATTGCCGATCCCGACACGGCTAACCGCAAACCCGCTCCCTCAACGCTGGTGACCCCTTGTCTAACTTCCTATAATAGCGTTTCAATCTTTTCAACGCATCGCCATCGACACGCCTCAGTTCTCTGCATGGATACTGCCATTTCATGATGTTTATCAGAACGTTGCTTTTTTCCCTGTTCTGGCTGCTGATATCACTCACCGCGGCCGTGACCCTGGGGGTGGTGGGCGCCGCCCTTTACTTCGCCCCTGGGCTGCCCGATGTGCGCCAGCTTCAGGACTTTGAGCTTCACTCCCCCCTGCGCATCTTCACCCGAAACGGCAAGCTGATCGGCGAGTTTGGTGAGGAGCGCCGCATGCCGGTTGATTTCGACGAGATCCCGGAGGACTTCATCCAGGCGCTGCTGTCTGCCGAGGATGCCAACTTCTTCGAACACAGGGGGGTCGACCCCAGGGGCCTGGCCCGCGCCGGCCTCGAGCTGGCCTCCAGCGGCGGGGAGATTCAGTCGGGGGGTTCCACCATCACCATGCAGGTGGCGCGCAACTACCTGCTGACGCTGGACCGAACCTTCACGCGCAAGATCCGCGAGATCCTGCTGGCGCTGCAAATGGAACAGGTACTCCCGAAGGAAGAGATTCTTGAGCTATACGTCAACAAGATCTTCCTCGGCAACCGCGCCTACGGTATCGCCGCTGCCGCAGAGACCTACTATAACCGGCCACTGGCCGATCTGACCCTGGCCGAGAAGGCGATGATCGCCGGCCTGCCGAAGGCACCCTCGGCCTTCAATCCGCTAGCCAACCCGGAGCGCTCGCTGATCCGCCGCAACTGGATTCTTTACCGCATGCGGGAGCTTGGCTATATCGATCCGGTCACTTATGACGAGGCGGTCCAGGCACCGATCACTGCCCGTGGCTATATCGCTCGGACCGAGGTAGACGCCGACTACGTTGCCGAAATGGCCCGTCAGTTCGCTGTGGAGCGCTTTGGCGATGAGGCTTATACCGGCGGCTATCGCATTCACACCACTCTGGACGGCGACCTGCAGCCCTTTGCTCGTAGCGCTCTGGCCAATGGCCTGATCGCTTACGATACCCGACACGGGTGGCGGGGCGCTGAGGAGCGCGATCTCCCCGCCAGCCTGGTGGAAGCCCAGGCGCGAACCGACCGGCGTGGATTGGAAGAAGAACTGGACGAGTCTCCCGAGATCCTGGAGACCGCCCAGCTAGCCGCTGAGCGCAGTCAGACGGAGATCGAGGGCATCGAGGGAGACGTCAGCAACTGGTTGCAGGTGCTGGAGCGCACGCCGGGCTTCGGCCCGCTGCAGCCCGCCATTGTGGTGGAGAGCAGCGGCCGCGAGATGCGGGTACTAACCCGCGGCGGGGAGTTGCGCACCATCGCATGGGATGGCCTCTCTTGGGCACGCGCCTATCGCAGTGCGCAGTCACGCGGCCCGGAGCCCGGCTCCGCTGCAGAGATCGCCGCCAATGGCGATCTGGTACGCGTGCTGGAACTCGAGGATGGCAGCCTGCGCCTGGCCCAACGCCCCGATGCCGAGGGCTCTCTAGTGGTAATGGATCCCGATACCGGCGCCATTCTGGCGCTGCAGGGCGGCTTCAGCTTCCAGGCCAGCAAATTCAACCGCGCCGTTCAGGCCCAGCGCCAGTCGGGGTCAATCTTCAAACCCTTCGTCTACCTGGCAGCGCTGGACAGCGGCCTGATGACCGCCGCCAGCGTGGTCAACGATGCTCCGGTGGTGATCCAGGACGGCAGCAGCGAGCTATGGCGCCCGAGCAACTCCAGCGGTGATTTCCTCGGCCCGACCCGTCTGCGGGTAGCGCTTGCACGCTCGCGCAACCTGGTCACCATCCGCGTGCTGCAACAGGTAGGGCTCGATGCCACCATCGACTTCCTCGAGGGCTTCGGCTTCGCCAGCTCACGTCTACCCCGCGGGCTCTCACTGGCACTGGGCAGCGCCAACCTGACCCCGCTGGAGATGACCAACGCGTATGCGGTGCTGGCCAACGGCGGCTATCAGGTCGCCCCCTGGTTCATCGAACGCGTCACCCGCGGCGATGACGACACGCTGATCGAGGAAGCCACCCCAGCGGTGGTGTGCCGCGACTGCCGCAATGGCCAGACCGAGGTCGAAATCGACGGTCGCCGGCATCCGGTGGCCCCGCAGGTCGTGGATCCGATATCCGCCTACATCCTGACCGACATGCTGCGCGACGTGATTGAAAACGGCACAGGCCGCGCCGCCCAGTCTCTGGGCCGCAGCGATATTGTCGGCAAGACGGGCACCACCAACAACCAGCGGGATGCCTGGTTCGCCGGCTATAATGCCGAGCTGGTGGCCACCGTATGGGTGGGCAAGGACAACAACGAGACCACTGCCGAGTACGGCGCCAACGCCGCCTTGCCGATCTGGATCGACTTCATGGGGGATGCCCTGGAAGGCCGTCCTGAGGCAAAACACGAACGTCCCGCCACCCTGGTCACGGCTAGGGTCGATGCCGATAGCGGCCGCCTGCTGCCCGACGGCTACACCGGCGGCATCAGCGAACTCTTCCATCCGGACCACATGCCCAGCTTCCAGTCCCGCCGCGTCGAGAGTGAGGTGGAACAGCACAGCGGCTCTCAGGGTACGGGGTCCTACGAGGCGATCTTCTGAGCCGCTGCCTTACACGACACAGGAGCGACGCACNCAAGAAGGCCGGCCCCATGGGGCCGGCCTTCTTGTTGATCACTGGTTGTTGGCAGCGGTCAGGTCAAACCGTTACGGCGTCAGATACCGTAGACGTCGTCCACGCTCTTCAGGGGATAGTGGGACGGATAGGGCCGACGCGCCACACCGGAATCCACCGCCGCCTGGGCCACCGCCGAAGTAATTCGCTCGAGCAGGCGAACATCCACCGGTGTGGGAATGATGTACTCAGGACCGAAGCTCATCGTCTGCATCTCGTAAGCGTCCAGCACCACCTGGGGCACCGGCTCGCGGGCCAGGTCCTTGAGGGCGTGAACCGCAGCGACCTTCATCTCCTCGTTGATACGGGTAGCACGCACGTCCAGCGCCCCGCGAAAGATGAAGGGAAAGCCCAACACATTGTTGACCTGGTTCGGGTAGTCCGAACGACCGGTGGCCATGATCACATCGGGGCGCACTTCGCGGGCCAGGTCCGGGTGGATCTCCGGGTCCGGGTTCGTGCAGGCAAAAACCACAGGATTGGGCGCCATCTTGCGGATATGGTCTGCCGTCATCAGTCCTGGCCCTGATAGCCCAACGAAGACGTCGGCACCGTCGATGGCATCGTCCAGGGTGCGTTTGTCCGTGTCGACGGCAAACATCGACTTGTAGGGGTTAAGATCCTCGCGACCGGTATGAATAACGCCTTTGCGATCCAGCATTACCAGATTTTCGGCTCGCGCACCGCAAGCCACCAGCAGCTTCATGCAGGCGATGGCCGCCGCGCCGGCTCCCAGGCAGACGATATTCGCCTCTTCCAGGCGCTTGCCGGCGATCTCCAGGGCGTTGAGCATACCCGCCGCAGTCACGATGGCGGTGCCGTGCTGGTCATCATGGAAAACCGGAATATTGCACTGCTCGATCAGCGCCTGTTCGATCTCGAAGCACTCAGGCGCTTTGATATCCTCGAGATTGATGCCACCCCAGGTATCGGCAATGCGCGCCACGGTATCGATGAAAGCCTGGGGACTCTCGGAGTTGACCTCGATATCCACGGAATTGATGCCGGCGAATCGCTTGAAGAGTACGCCTTTACCTTCCATAACCGGTTTACTGGCCAGAGCACCAAGATTGCCCAGCCCCAGAATAGCGCTGCCGTCGGAAATCACTGCCACCAGATTGCCCTTCCCGGTGTAGCGGTAAGCGTTCTCGGGGTCGCGGGCGATTTCGCGCACCGGCTCGGCCACGCCCGGGCTATAGGCCAGGGCCAGATCCCTGGCGGTGGCGGTGGGCTTGGTCAGTTCAACGGAGAGCTTTCCGGGGATTGGCTTGGCGTGATAATCCAGCGCTGCCTGTCTTGCGTCATTCATTCAGATACATTCCGGTCAGGGTGGAATCATGACACTACGATATAGAAAAACGTCCCATTGCTCAAGCTGATGGAGTTTCACGCCTGTTGCATGCTCGTTTGACGCCGATACCGGATATTTGCAGCAACTGATGGCCGAAAACGTGGCCACGACCCTTCGCTTATCGCCCTCCTCGGGCTGCAAATAGCAACGTTATCCCTCTATAACGAGAAAACCCGCCACGGTGGGCGGGTTTATCGACGGTCTTGAGAACGACGTGATCAGCGTTTGATTGCAGCACCGAAACGCTTGTTAAAGCGTTCGACACGACCACCAGTGGTCGCCTGCTTCTGCTTGCCGGTGTAGAAGGGGTGGCACTCAGAGCAGACGTCCAGTGAAAAGTCATGGCTAGAGGTGGAGCCCACCTCGAATTTAGCGCCGCAGGAACAGGTCACATTGACCGTCTTGTATTCGGGATGGATACCTTGTTTCATCTTGTGCCTCGTTGAGCTGTATGCCGCCACCTGATCTGCTGCCAGGCACCGCATACGGATTGTCTATCGGTCGCGCCGGTGGCAGGCGCGAGTGCAAACCGGCTGTACTACCCTCGCCGAACTAGGCAGGCAAGGAGGGCCGGCATTCTAGCAGAGCCAAACCCGGAGGCCAATTGCCCACTTCGACTTCTCCCCCCCGCGTGCTGGGGATAGCAGTTTCCTCGCCGCTGCGACGCCTGTTCGACTACCGTCCTGGTGGCTCGGCCCCGCCCGGAGGCTGGGCACCGGGGCTGCGCGTACGAGTACCGTTCGGCCGGCGCGAGGTGGTGGGTGTGGTGATGGAGTGCCGCGAACGCAGCGACCTGCTACTGACCGAGCTCAAGTCTGTCAGCACCTGCCTGGACTCGGCCCCGCTGCCCGCAGACTGGCTGTGGCTATGTCGCTTCACGGCTCGCTATTACCAGCACTCCCTGGGGGACACCCTCCACCAGGCGATGCCGGTACTGCTGCGACAGGGGCGCGCCCTGGAGGGACGCACCCGGGAGCGCTGGCAGCTCACCGCGGCGGGACGCGACGCTCCTGCCGAGGCCCTGGCCCGGGCTCCTCGCCAGGCCGAACTGCTGGCAATGCTCGACCAGCACCCTCACGGCCTGGCCACCCAGGCGATTCTGGCCCAGTCGTTTTCCCGCGAACAGCTCAAGGCTCTGGCGGCAAAGGGATTAGTGGACTCTCGAGAAGAGCCTCTCACCGCCCGCTCTCAGCCGGACGCCGACCACCTGCTGGCCGACCCCGCCCTGCCGCTCAACCGCGAGCAGGCCGTGGCGCTCTCGACCCTGCATGAGCGGCTCGACGCCTACCACCCTTGCCTGCTGGAGGGAGTCACCGGCAGCGGCAAGACCGAGATCTACCTGCAGCTGATCGAGGCGGTGGTGGGCCGCGGCCGCCAGGCGCTTGTGCTGGTGCCGGAGATCGGCCTGACCCCTCAGACGCTGTCGCGTTTTCGCAAGCGCTTCCGGGTGCCGGTAGTGGCGCTGCACTCGGGGCTCACCGACCATGAGCGTCTGGACGCCTGGGAAGCCGCCGCCAGCGGACGCGCGCCCATCGTGATCGGCACGCGCTCGGCGATCTTCACCCCGCTCGCGCGGCCCGGTGTGATCATCGTCGACGAGGAGCATGACGGCTCCTACAAACAGCAGGATGGCCTGCGCTACCACGCCCGCGACCTGGCCGTGGCCCGCGCCCATCACCACGGCATTCCGCTGCTGCTGGGCAGCGCCACCCCCTCGCTGGAAAGCTTGGCCAAGGCGCGCAGCGGCGAGTGGCGCCACCTGACACTGACCCGCCGCGCCACCCGTCATGGACCCGCAAAACTGGAACTGATCGACCTGCGCGGCCGCCCCCGCCAGGGAGGGCTGATTCCGCCGGTGCTTGACGCCATCCGCGAGACCCTTAACGCCAACCACCAGGTGCTGGTGTTCATCAACCGACGGGGGTTCGCACCAACGCTGGCTTGCCACGCCTGCGGCTGGCTGGCCGAGTGTGACGCCTGCGATGCGCGCATGACCCTGCACCGCCAACCGCCTCTACTGGCCTGCCACCACTGCGATCGCCGTCGCGCCCTGCCCGAGAGCTGCCCGACGTGCGGCAGTATCGATCTTCGCCCACTGGGCAGCGGCACCGAGCGCACCGAGGAGACCCTGGCCGGGCTATTTCCGAAGGTGCCGGTGCATCGCATCGACCGCGACAGCACCCGGCGACGTGACGCCTTCGAGCAGATACTGGCCGAGGTGCGCCGCGGCGAGCCCTGCCTGCTGGTGGGCACCCAGATGCTGGCCAAGGGGCACCACCTGCCCCATGTCACCCTGGTAGTGGTGGTCAACGCCGACGCCGGCCTCTACGCCAGCGACTTCCGCGCTCTGGAGCAGAGCGCCCAGCTGCTGGAGCAGGTGGCCGGGCGTGCCGGACGCGCCGCCCATCCCGGGCGCGTGCTCGTACAGACCCTGCATCCGGACGACCCGCACCTGCGCCTGCTGGCCGAGCGTGGCTACGCCGCCCTGGCCGAGCAGCTGCTGGAGGAGCGACGCGACGCGGCCCTGCCTCCCTTTCGCTTCCTGGCCCTGCTGCGGCTGGAAAGCGCAAAAGAGGAGGCCGCCAACGAGCTCGGCCGTCGCGCCGCCGGCGCCCTGCGCAGCTGGCTGACCGATGGCGAGCTCGCGGTGGACTGCCTGGGCCCGGTGCCGGCCCCCATGGAGCGCCGCCAGGGGCGCTACCATCTGCAGGTGATGCTGGGTGCCGAGAAGCGCAGCGCCCTCCACCAGGCCTGCGCCTGGTTGACCCGCTGGTTGGAAGCCACGCCCGAGGCGCGTCGCACTCGCTGGTCGCTGGATATCGACCCCCAGACGCTAAGCTGAAGACCGCCCTTTAAAGCCGCACCACAATTGCCGATAATGGCCGGCCGGGCCCATCAAGGCCTCGTTTCCATTCCCGCGCCGCGGGCAAGCGCCTCGTCACCGCCGGTTCATCGGCCGCTCGCCACGCTCGGCGCCACAGGACAATCAACGCTCCATGAAAGAGACCATCGTTTCGCTGCTCGAAGGCGCCCTCGACACGCTCAAGCAGCAGGGCATGCTGCCCGCCGACCTCGCCCCGCCCATCAAGGTCGATCCGACCCGGGACAAGGCCCACGGCGACTACGCCACCAACCTCGCACTGATGCTGGCCAAGCCCGCCGGCAAGACGCCCCGCGAGCTGGCAGAGGCCCTGATCGCCGCCCTGCCTGAGAGCAACGCCATACGCCAGGTGGAGATCGCCGGCCCTGGCTTCGTCAACTTCTTTGCCGCTACCGATGCCGCCGCTCAGGTGGTGAGCCAGGTGCTCGACTCGGGTGATGCCTATGGCCGAAGCCTGACCGGACAGGGTGGCAAGGTTCAGGTGGAGTTCGTCTCCGCCAACCCCACCGGGCCGCTGCATGTGGGTCACGGCCGCGGCGCGGCCATTGGCGACTGCATCTGCCGCCTGCTCGAGGCCACCGGTTTCGATGTCACGCGCGAGTTCTATTACAACGACGCCGGCGCCCAGATCAGCAATCTGGCGCTCTCGGTCCAGGCCCGCTCCAAGGGACTCGACCCCGAGGATGAGAGTTGGCCTGCGGACGGCTACCGCGGCGGCTATATCATCGACGTGGCCAACGCCTACCTTGCCGGCGATACGGTCCATGCCGATGACCGCCACGTTACCGCCAAGGGCGACCCGGACGATCTCGACGCCATCCAGGCCTTCGCCGTGGCCTACCTGCGCCGCGAGCAAGATCTCGACCTTAAAGCCTTCAGCGTTCACTTCGACGTCTACTTCCTGGAATCCTCTCTCTACCAGGACGGTAAGGTCGAGGCCGCCGTCGAGCGCCTGATCGAGAAGGGGCACACCTATGAGCAGGACGGAGCCCTGTGGTTGCGTACCACCGACTTCGGTGACGACAAGGACCGGGTGATGCGCAAGTCCGACGGGCAGTACACCTATTTCCTGCCCGACGTGGCCTACCATTTCGACAAATGGCAGCGCGGCTTCAGCAGCGTGGTCAATGAGCAGGGCGCCGACCACCACTCCACCGTGACCCGGGTACGCGCCGGCTTGCAGGCCCTGGAGGCCGGCATTCCCCAGGGCTGGCCCGACTACGTACTGCACCAGATGGTGATGGTCACCCGCTCAGGCGTGGAGGTGAAGCTCTCAAAGCGCGCCGGCAGCTATGTCACCTTGCGCGATCTGATCGACGAGGTCGGCCGCGACGCCACGCGCTTCTTCCTGGCCGCTCGCCGTGCGGATTCCCAGCTGACCTTCGACATCGACCTGGCCCGCTCCCAATCCAACGACAACCCGGTCTATTACGTGCAGTACGCTCACGCCCGGGTGTGCAGCATGCTGCGACGCACCGAGTCCGATGGCCTGCCTTTCGACTACCCCCTGGCCATGGCTAACCTGGGTCTGCTCGAGGAAGCTCAAGAGAAGGCTCTCATGAACCGCCTGGCTCGCTATCCCGAGGTGGTGGAGCATGCCGCCGCCTCCCGTGAACCCCAGCAGATCGGCCAGTACCTGCTGGACCTGGCCGCCGACTTCCACACCTGTTACAACGCGGTGAAGGTGATGGTCGAGGACGACGCCCTCCGCAACGCCCGCCTGTCCCTGGGCCTGGCCACCCGCCAGGTGCTGCGCAACGGCCTGGATCTGATGGGAGTCAGTGCCCCCGAGGAGATGTAAGTCATGGCGACCCGTAAACAGCCGCCCCCGAAGCGGCGAGGCGCCACCAGCAGCCGCCGCCAACCTGCCAAAAAGCCGCGCGGCGAGTGGCGCTTGCCTGGATGGATATGGGGCCTGGCCGGCCTGGCAGCCGGCTTCCTCCTCTCCCAGCATCAGCTCGGCGTGGCCCCCTGGCAGGTGGAGGATTCCCCTCTGGCCACAGTGCTGCCGCGCAGCGCCCCGCCGGAGACCCAGGAAAAACCCTCGGCCCCGGAAGCGCCCAGCGAACCGCGCATGCCTACCTTCGAGTTCTATACGCTGCTACCGGAGTCCGAGGTGATTGCCCCGCGCAGCGAGATGCCCGCCTCGACGGCGCGTCCGCCGGCACCGCCTGCCGCCGAGGAGACGGCTACCGCCGATGCCGGCGACGATCCCATCGCCCAGGTGATCGCCGCCAACCTGGCCGCCGACAGTGCCCCGGAGCCCGCCGCCAACGACCACCGCTACATGCTGCAGGCGGCCTCCTTCCGAGAACCCAGCGATGCCCAGCAGCTGCAGCGCCGGCTGCGCGACTTCGGCTTGCTGGCCCAGGTCAGCGAGGTCAAGGCCTCCGGCGGCGATACCTGGCATCGCGTTCAGGTCGGCCCCTACAGTGACAACCTCGAACTCAACCGCGCCCAGGACCTCATGGTGACCCAGGGCATCGAGCCGCTACTGATTCGTCTCCAGAACTGACCACCTCTGACGGTTGAAATCCTCCCGGTGCGCCCGCACCTATCACATCAGACCATTCACGGCGCCCGGACCATTTCCGCGGCGCCGACAGTTATCGGGAGCCACCCGCTCCCCCAAGGAGATCCTCCTCCATGACCACGATCGTATCCGTACGCCGGGGTGATCAGGTGGCACTGGCCGGTGATGGTCAAGTGTCGCTGGGTAACACCGTGATGAAAGGCAATGCCAGCAAGGTGCGTCGCCTCTACCGCGGTGAAGTGCTGGCAGGCTTCGCCGGCGGCACCGCCGACGCCTTTACCCTGTTCGAGCGTTTCGAGGCGCAGCTGGATAAGTACCAGGGCAACCTGGTCAAGGCCGCCGTGGAGCTGGCCAAGGACTGGCGTACCGACCGCGCCCTGCGCCGCCTCGAGGCGCTGCTGGCCGTGGCCAACAAGGATGCCTCGCTGATCATCACCGGCAACGGCGACGTGGTGGAACCCGAGCGCGGCATCATCGCCATCGGCTCCGGCGGCAACTTCGCCCTTGCCGCGGCCCGGGCGCTGCTCGAGAACACCGACCTGTCGGCGAAGGAGATCACCGAGAAGTCGCTGAACATCGCCGGCGACATCTGCGTGTTCACCAACCACAACGTCACCCTCGAAACGCTCTGAAGGCCGCCACCATGACCCAGATGACCCCCCGCGAGATCGTCCACGCCCTGGACCAGTACATCATCGGCCAGCAGGATGCCAAACGCGCCGTCGCCATCGCCCTGCGAAACCGCTGGCGGCGCATGCAGCTCGACGCCGACCTGCGCCAGGAGGTGACGCCCAAGAATATCCTGATGATCGGCCCCACCGGGGTGGGCAAGACCGAGATCGCCCGGCGGCTGGCCAAGCTGGCCAAGGCCCCCTTCATCAAGGTGGAGGCCACCAAGTTTACCGAAGTGGGCTATGTGGGCCGCGACGTCGACTCGATCATCCGTGACCTGACCGAAGCCGCCATCAAGCTGGTGCGCGAGCAGGCCAAGGAAGAGGTCGGCCACCGCGCCGAGGACGCCGCCGAGGATCGCATCCTTGATGCCCTCCTGCCGCCGCCCCGCGGTCAGGAGGATGAGCCACGCCAGGACAGCTCGACTCGCCAGATATTTCGCAAGAAACTGCGCGAGGGTCAGCTTGATGATAAGGAAATTGACATCGAGCTCACCCAGCAGGGGCCCAATGTCGACATCATGACCCCGCCGGGCATGGAAGAGATGACCCAGCAGCTCTCCAGCCTGTTCTCCGGCATGGGCAAGCAGAAGACCGAGACCCGCCGGGTCGCGGTCAAGGATGCCTTCGCCCTGCTGCGTGACGAGGAGGCCGGCAAGCTGGTCAACCAGGAGGAGATCAAGGCGCGTGCCATCGAGGCGGTGGAGCAGCACGGCATCGTCTTCCTCGACGAGATCGACAAGGTCACCAAGGGCAGCGGCCAGTCCAGCGGCGGCGAGGTCTCCCGCGAAGGCGTTCAGCGCGACCTCCTGCCGTTGATCGAGGGTTCCACGGTGTCCACCAAGCACGGCATGGTGAAGACCGACCATATCCTGTTCATCGCCTCCGGCGCCTTCCACCTGTCGCGCCCTTCAGACCTGATTCCCGAATTACAGGGCCGCCTGCCGATTCGCGTCGAGCTCAACGCCCTGACGCCGGAGGACTTCAAGCGCATCCTCACCGAGCCTTCTGCGGCGCTGACCAAGCAGTATCAGGCGCTGCTGGCCACCGAAGGCCTGGCGATCGAATTCACCCCCGATGGCATCGAGCGCATCGCCGAGATAGCCTGGCAGGTCAACGAGGGCACCGAAAACATCGGCGCGCGCCGCTTGCACACTGTGATGGAGCGCCTGCTTGAAGAAGCCTCATTCAGAGGCAGCGATGTCGGTACGCCGCTGACCATCGACGCCGACTACGTGGACTCCCAGCTCGGTGAACTGGCCAAGGACGAGGATCTCTCTCGGTATATCCTATGACAGCTCCTATCCCGACCCGAGTGCACTACCACCGCAAGGCCCAGGAGCTCGAACTCGGTTATGACGACGGCAAGAGCCACCGCCTGCCCATCGAGTATCTCAGGGTCTTCTCCCCCTCCGCCGAGGTGCGCGGCCACGGCCGCGATACTGCCACCCTGCAGGTGGGCAAGAAATTTGTCGGCCTTAAGGACATCACCCAGACCGGCCGCTATGCCCTCAAGCTGCACTTCGACGACGGCCATGACAGCGGCCTGTTCAGTTGGGACTACCTGAGGTGGCTGATCGAGAACCGCGAGACCAACTGGGCCGACTACCTGCAGCGACTGGAGGATGCCGGCGCCAGCCGCGAGCCGCTGGGCATCGAGATCAAGCAGCTCTAACCCCTTCAAGACAATCGCCGCGCGGGGAGGCTACAATGGCGCTCATCCGAGGCACCGCCTCTGCCATGCAGCGATTCGGGAGCCCTATCGCATGAGCGCCAACCCCAGCTCCAGGGACAATCAGACCACCCACTTCGGCTACCAGGAAGTACCCCTCGAGGAGAAGGCCTCCCGCGTGGCCGACGTCTTCCACTCCGTGGCCGCCCGCTACGACGTCATGAACGACCTGATGTCGATGGGCATCCACCGCCTGTGGAAGCGCCTGACCGTCGAACGAGCCGGGGTGCGCCCGGGCCACAGCGTGCTCGATATCGCCGGAGGCACCGGTGATCTGACGCTCAAGTTCTCGCGCCTGGTGGGGCCACGTGGCCGGGTGGTGCTGGCCGACATCAACGAGTCGATGCTGCGCGTGGGGCGCGACAAGCTGCTGGATCACGGCGTCGGCGGCAACGTCGAGTATGTCCAGGCCAACGCCGAATGCCTGCCCTTCCCCGACAATACCTTCGATTGCATCACCATCGCCTTCGGCCTGCGCAACGTCACCGACAAGGACGCCGCCCTGCGCTCCATGGCCCGGGTGCTCAAGCCCGGCGGACGCCTGTTGGTGCTGGAATTCTCCAAGCCGCCCAGCGCCCTGCTCTCGAAGGCCTACGACGAGTACTCCTTCCGCCTGCTGCCGAAGATCGGCGAGCTGGTGGCCAATGACGCCGACAGCTACCGCTACCTGGCCGAATCGATCCGCATGCACCCGGATCAGGAGACGCTCAAGGCGATGATGGAGATGGCCGGCCTGGAGCGGGTGGAGTACACCAACCTCACCGGGGGCATCGTTGCCCTTCACCGCGGCATCAAGCTCTGAGGTGGGCATGGCGTTGACCTCGACCCTGCTGCTGGCCGGCCTGGAGCGCACCCTCAACGCTCTGCTCGCTCGAGACCCTGCGGCCCCCTCTCGCTTGGCCCGGCTCGCCGGTCAGCGGCTGCTGCTGCGCCTGGAAAACCCCGAGCTGGCCCTGGCCATCCATTACCACCCCCACGGCCTCGACCTGCTTCGCCCGGACGGTATTGCCGACGAGGCCTTTGACGCCGTGGTGGAACTCGACGCCGAGACCGCCGGCGCGCTGCTCGGCGGCGCCTCGATGGAACGACTGATGTTCCAGGGCCGACTGGGGGCGCGCGGACGCCTCCCGTTGCTGGAGGCGACCCGAGATCTGCTGCTCGATCTCGACCTGGACTGGGAGGGGGAACTGGCCCGCTGGCTCGGGGATATCCCCGCCAACAGCCTCGCCGAAGGACTGCGCCGCCTGGGCCGCTTCGGGCTGCGCACCCGCGAGGAGTTTCGCGCCGACCTTTCGGAGTACCTGGTGGAAGAGGCCCGCCTGCTGCCGGGCCGCCCCCAGCTGGAGGTGCTGCGCGACCACCTCACCGAGCTCGAGGTCTCTGCCGATCGCCTGGAGGCGCGTCTGGCCAGACTGCACCGCCTCCTGGCGGCTCGGAGAGACGGGCGGGTGGCGCCATGATGCTGCTGAGGCTGCTGCGCATCATCTGGGTGATCACTCGCTTCCGGCTCGATACCCTGATTCCCCTGGAGCGGCTGCCCTGGGTGCTGCGCACCCTGCTGCGCCTCTCGCCGCTGCGGCTGGTGCCCATCGGTGAGCGCTCTCGCGGGGCACGCCTTCGCCTGGCGCTGGAATCGCTGGGACCGATCTTCGTCAAGTTCGGCCAGATGCTCTCCACCCGCCGCGACCTGCTCCCCGAGGACATCGCCGACGAGCTGAAGCGGCTGCAGGATCAGGTACCGCCCTTCCCCAGCGACCAGGCCCTCGCGGTGGTGGAGGATGAGCTCGGCATGACCGTGGCGCTGGCCTTCGCCCGCTTCGACGCCGACCCCATGGCCTCGGCCTCCATCGCCCAGGTGCACGGCGCGCGCCTGCACACCGGCGAGGAGGTGGTCGTCAAGATCATCCGTCCCACCATCGAGCGGATCATGCGTCAGGACATGGCCCTGATGTACCGCTTCGCCCAGTTCCTGGCCCTGGTGCCAGAGGCCCGCCGCCTGCGCCCGGTCGAGGTGGTGCGAGACTACGAATCCACGCTGTTCGACGAGCTCGACCTGCACAAGGAGGCGGCCAACACCTCCCAGCTCAAGCGCAACTTCAAGAACTCGCCGCTGCTCTACGTGCCGGCGATTCACTGGGAGCTGACCCGCCAGCGCGTCATGGTGCAGGAGCGCATCTACGGCATTCCGGTCGCCGACATGGCGGCACTCGAGGCGCAGGAAACCGACCTCAAGAAGCTCGCCGAGCGGGGGGTGGAGCTCTTCTTCACCCAGGTGTTTCGCGACAACTTCTTCCATGCCGACATGCACCCGGGCAATATCTTCGTCACCCGGGGCAAGCCCCATGATCCCCAGTACATCGCCATCGACTGCGGCATCGTCGGCAGCCTCACCCGAGAGGATCAGGACTACCTGGCGCGCAACCTGCTGGCCTTCTTCCATCAGGACTACTACGAGGTGGCGGCGCTGCACATCGAGTCCGGCTGGGTCGGCGAGAATACCCGGGCCAACGAGTTCGCCGCGGCGATACGTACGGTGTGCGAGCCGATTCTCGAGAAGCCGCTCAAGGACATCTCCTTCGGCCAGGTGCTGCTGGGCCTGTTCCAGACCGCCCGGCGCTTCGACATGGAGGTCCAGCCCCAGCTGGTGCTGCTGCAGAAGACCCTGCTCAACATCGAGGGGCTGGGCCGCCAGCTCTACCCCGACCTGGACCTGTGGACGACCGCCAAGCCCTTCCTCGAGCAGTGGATGAAGGAACGCGCCGGCGCGTTGGGCTTCTGGGAGTCCCTCAAGCGTCAGGCTCCGGAGTTGACTCGCCGGATGCCCGAACTGCCCGTACTGGCCCATCAGGCGCTATCCCAGATGGATCAGGAGAAACGGCAGCGCCGCCACCAGGGCGAGGCGCTCGGCGGCATCCGCCGGCAGCTGGCCCTCGAAGGCCGCCGTGGCCGCCGACTGCGCCTGGGGCTGCTGCTGCTGGCCCTGGCGCTGGCCTGGCAGCCATTGGCTCAGTGGGCCGCCGGCCAGCCCTGGCCGGCCCTCGCCGCCGCCATCATCGGCCTGGCCCTGCTGGCCTGGCACTGACCCGAATTTGCGCCCCGACTCCCCACCACCTTCATGCTCGACAGCAACGGAGCCTTCATCCATGAGCGACATTCTCGACCGCCTGCAAGCTGTCCTGGATCAACGCCGCCACGCGGATCCTCAGGATTCCTACGTAGCCGCCTTGCATCACAAGGGCCTGAACAAGATACTCGAGAAAGTCGGCGAGGAAACCACCGAGACCCTGCTGGCCGCCAAGGACGCAGAAGGCGGCGGAGAGGCGGAGCGCCAGGCCCTGATCGCCGAAACCGCCGACCTGTGGTTTCATAGCCTGGTGATGCTGTCGCACCTCGACCTCGATCACCGCGCGGTACTCGACGAACTGGGGCGCCGCTTCGGCATCTCCGGCCACGACGAGAAGGCCGCCAGGCCCCAGTAGATTCCAGGCCTCAAGAATTCCAAGCCTCAATAGACGCCAAGACACACCAGATTCACAGGGCCCCCGGACCGGCCGGGGGCCCCTATCCAGAGGAAGCACTCATGTTAGGTGGTATCAGTATCTGGCAGCTGCTGATCGTACTCGGCATCATCATCCTGGTCTTCGGCACCAAGAAGCTGCGCAACGTCGGCACAGATCTCGGCGGGGCCGTGAAGGGCTTCAAGAAGGCGATGAGCGAAGAGGAAAAGGCTGAAAAAGCCGAGGAAGAAACGGAACAGCAGGCCCAGGCGAAGGTGGACCACAAGGAAGAGACCAACACCTACGACGTCCAGGCCGAGCGAAAACCCGAAGAACAGGAAGAGCGAAAGTAAGCCACCATGTTTGATATCGGCTTTCTCGAACTCATGTTCATCGGCGTGGTGGGTCTGCTGGTGCTGGGCCCGGAGCGACTGCCCAAGGCAGCTCGCACTCTCGGGCTGTGGATCGGCAAGATCAAGCGCACCGTCTCCGGCATGCAGCGTGACATCAGCGCCCAGCTGGAGGCCGAGGAGCTGCGCCAGAAGCTCAACGAGCAGCAGAAGAAGCTCGACGAGAGCGTGCGCCAGGTCCAGCGCGACGTCGAAAGCCTGGCCGAGCCCGACCGCCCCGCCGACCCGCCCCGCAAGCGCGGCACGGACAAGACACCGGCGCCGGGCCCTGAACAGCGCCTGGACGACGCCCTGGCCCGTGCCCGCCGTGGCGGTTCAGACGGCGATGATGAACGCCCCGATGAACGCCCCGTGCCTTCCGCCGCCGACAAGGACGCTTCCTCACGATGAGCAAGACCGGTGACAGCCCGGAACAGCAGCAGGCCACGCTGATTGAACACCTGATCGAACTGCGCTCGCGACTGCTGCGCAGCGTGGTCGCGATCCTGGTGATCTTTCTGGGTCTCTACGCCTTCGCCAACGACATCTACACCTTCGTCGCCCAGCCGCTGATGGCACTGCTGCCGGAGGGGTCGCAGATGATCGCCACCGAGGTGGCCTCGCCCTTCCTGGCGCCCTTCAAGCTGACCCTGGTCGTGGCGGTGTTCATCGCCATTCCCTATGTGCTGCACCAGGCCTGGGCCTTCGTGGCTCCGGGCCTCTATGACAACGAGAAGGCCCTGGCGATGCCGATCCTGGCCTCCAGCGTGCTGCTCTTCTACGCCGGGGCCGCTTTCGCCTACTACGTGGTCTTCCCGCTGCTGTTCCAGTTCTTCACCCAGACCGGGCCGGAGAACGTGGCGGTGATGACCGATATCAACTCCTACCTCAACTTTGTTCTCAAACTGTTCTTCGCTTTTGGCGTCGCCTTCGAGATCCCCATCGCCACTTTTCTGCTGATCGCCTCAGGCGCCACCACCGTGGAGAGCCTCTCCAAGAAGCGGCCCTACATCATCCTCGGTTGCTTCGTGGTGGGCATGCTGCTCACCCCGCCGGACGTGATCTCCCAGAGCCTCCTCGCGGTACCCATGTACCTGCTGTACGAAGTCGGCCTGCTGTTCGGCCGCCTGGCTCAGCGCAAGAAGCAACGTCGCGAAGCGCAAGGTGAGACGGAGAGGGACTAACAAAGCACGCCCCCCCTGACAAGACAAGACACCCCTGCCGGATGAGAACCGGCAGGGGTGTCCCGGGAAGAGCGGTTGGTAGTCTGAGCTGAGCCTCCCTGTCGCCTACCGGTCTGTTGCCTACAGGTCCATCATCTCGTCAATGCGGTCGACCAGCTTGAAAATACCGGTGGCCGCCTCGCTGATGCGAGTCGCCAGCATGTAAGCCGGGGTCGTGACCACGCGGTTCTCGAAGTCCACCACGATATCTTCCACAGCACAGGTGCGGTGCAGGCCGCCCATGGCACTGATCGCCCCGGAGACGCCCGGATCGTGGCCAATGGTCACGGCGATTCCCGGGCCCAGCAGTTTGGGCACCATCACCGGGGCGATGCACATCAGCCCGATCGGTTTGCGTGTCTCCTGAAAGTCGGCCAGGGCCTCCTTGAGTTCGTCGAGCACCTCCATGTCGGCCCCCGCCTCGGCGAAGCTGGAGAGATTCTTGGCTGCCCCAAAGCCGCCCGGCAGGATCACAGCATCAAAGTCGTCGGCGGCAAGCTCCGAGAGCGGTGAGATCTCGCCACGTGCCAGGCGCGCCGACTCGGTCAGTACATTACGGGATTCGCCCTTGGCCAACTCGCCGCTGCGGTGGTCGATCACGTGGTGCTGCTCGACATCGGGGGCAAAGCAGCGATAGCCGATGCCCAACTGGTCGAGCCGCAGCAGAGTCAGGGTGGTCTCGTAGATCTCGGCGCCATCAAAGACGCCGCAGCCCGAGAGGATCACCGCCACCTGTTTCGTCATGCCTGTCTCCTTGCAAGGGTCACCCGCCAATCAGCGGGCCCAATGATCTGATCCGATACTCTAGAGCGTACGCCCGGGTGCGACAAGGCGAGACTTTCGGCGCACGGGTGCGCTGATATACTCGTGGACAGCGCCGAACGAAAGTCATCAAACTGTCATCCCGTCGCGCCAGACTGTCGTCAGCGCGGTGACACTGCTGGAGAATTGCCTTGAGTTTCATGACCACCCGCCAGTTTCCTGTGACCCGCCTGCGCCGCATGCGTCGCGACGACTTCTCGCGTCGGCTGATGCGCGAGAACACCCTGACGCCCGCCGACTTGATCTGGCCGGTGTTTGTGTTGGATGGCGAGAATCAGCGTGAAGCAGTGCCTTCCATGCCCGGTGTCGAGCGCCTGTCACTGGATCTGCTGATCGAGGAAGCCCGCGAGGCACATCTGCTCGGCATCCCTGCTCTGGCGCTGTTCCCGGTAGTCGATGCCTCGCTTAAGAGCGAGCTGGCCGAAGAGGCCTACAGCGCCTCGGGCCTGGTTCAACGCAGCGTTCGGGCCCTCAAGGAAGCATTGCCTGCACTCGGTATCATCACCGATGTGGCGCTGGACCCCTACACCAGCCACGGCCAGGACGGCATCATCGACGATGAAGGCTATGTGCTGAACGACCGTACCGTGGAGACACTTCTCAAGCAGGCACTCTCCCACGCCGAGGCCGGCGCCGACGTGGTGGCACCCTCCGACATGATGGACGGGCGCATCGGCGAGATCCGCCGGGTGCTGGAGAAGGAACATCTGGTCAACACCCGCATCATGGCCTATAGCGCCAAGTACGCCTCGCGCTACTACGGCCCCTTTCGCGATGCGGTGGGCTCCTCTGCCAACCTTGGAAACGCTGACAAGAGAACCTACCAGATGGACCCGGCCAACGGAGACGAGGCGCTCCACGAAGTGGCCCTCGACCTCGCAGAGGGCGCGGATATGGTAATGATCAAGCCCGGCATGCCCTATCTGGACGTGGTGCGCCGGGTGAAAGATGAGCTGAAAGTGCCTACCTTCGCCTATCAGGTCAGCGGCGAATATGCCATGCACATGGCAGCGTTCGAGAACGGCTGGCTGGACGCCGACAGCGTGATTCTCGAGTCCCTGACTTGCTTCAAGCGGGCCGGCGCCGACGGCGTATTAACCTATTTTGCCAAGCGGGCGGCGCGCCTGCTGGCCCAGTGACGGAGGGGGCTGCGCCCCTTCCAGGACCCGAAGAGAGTTACCCATGGAAGACCGCAGCCCAGAATCCGCCACGCCCTTGCCCGAGCTTCACGTCGCCGACGCGCCGGGCGATGAGGCCGCATCCGACACGCCGGCACCGCGTCTCAATCAGACCCGCACCGGCATCAAGCCAAAGGCACTGCCGGAGGCGGAGCTCGACGACCCGAGTCTCTACTTCAACCGTGAGCTCTCCCATCTGCAGTTCAATATCCGGGTGCTGGAACAGGCCCTGGACGACGCTCACCCGCTGCTCAACCGGCTGATGTTCCTGCTGATCTTCTCTTCGAATCTGGACGAATTCTTCGAGATCCGGGTTGCCGGCCTCAAGCACCGAGTGGCGCTGGGCGATGAAGGCACCGGCTTCGACGGACGCTCTCCGAGTTCGGTCATCGCCGAAATCTCGAAGATCGCCCACGAGCAGATCGAACGACAGTACCGCATTCTCAATGAAGTGCTGCTACCGGCGCTGGAGGAGCGAGGGCTGCGCTTCCGGCGGCGCAGCGAGTGGACCGAGGCCCAGCACGCCTGGGTGCGCGACTACTTCGATGAGGAAATCATGCCGGTAATCAGCCCCATCGGGCTGGATCCTTCCCATCCGTTCCCACGCTTGGTCAACAAGAGTCTCAACTTCATCGTCAAGCTCGAGGGCAAGGACGCCTTCGGCCGCGAGGGAGGGCTGGCCATCCTGCCGGCACCCCGCTCGCTGCCGCGGGTTATCGCCCTCCCCACCGAACTGTGCGAAGAGGGCTTCAGCGAGGCCGTCTTCCTCTCCTCGATGATCCATGCCCACGCCGAAGAGCTGTTCCCGGGCATGACGGTACGCGGCTGCTACCAGTTCCGGCTGACCCGGAACGCCGACATGACAGTGGATCCGGAAGAGATCTCGGACCTGGCCTCGGCGCTGCGAGGCGAGCTGCTGGCCCGCCGCTACGGCAGCGGCGTGCGGCTTGAAGTGGTCGACACCTGCCCCGACGAGTTGGCGGCCTTCCTGCTTAGGGAGTTTGCGCTGGGCGAGGACGACCTCTATCGGGTCAAGGGCCCGGTCAACCTGACCCGCATGATGTCGCTGCTGGGCGATCTGCAACGTCCCGAACTCTTCTACCGCCCCTACATTCCGGGGCTGCCCAAGAACCTCAAGAAGGATGGCAGCCTGTTCGATGTCATTGCCGCAGGCGATATCCTCCTCCATCACCCCTTCCAGTCCTTCTCACCGGTGGAGGATCTGCTCGCCGAGGCGGCCCGGGACCCCTCGGTGCTGGCCATTAAACAGACTCTCTACCGCACCGGTGCCGACTCCCCCATCGTCAACTCGCTGGTGGAGGCGGCCCGTGGCGGCAAGGAGGTGACGGTGGTCATCGAACTGCGCGCCCGCTTCGACGAGGCAGACAATCTGGTGCTGGCCTCGCGCCTCCAGGAGGCCGGTGCCATCGTCATCTACGGCGTGATGGCCTACAAGACCCACGCCAAGATGATGCATATTGTCCGTCGCGAGAAGGGTCGGCTACGCTATTACGTGCACCTGGGCACCGGTAACTACCACTCGAAGACCGCCAAGCTGTATACCGACTACAGCCTGCTCACCGCCGACGAGGCGCTCTGCGAGGACGTCCACCAGGTGTTCCAGCAGTTATCGGGAATGGGCCGCGCGCGACATATCGAGACCCTGCTGCATGCGCCCTTCACGCTCCACGAGGGGATGGTGGCGATGATCGAGCGCGAGGCGGAGCATGCCCGCCGTGGCCGCCGCGCCCATCTGATCATCAAGTGCAACTCGCTGACCGAACCGAAGCTGATCCAGGCGCTCTATCGCGCTTCCCGCGCCGGCGTCGAATGCGACCTGATCATCCGCGGCATGTGCTGCCTGCGGCCCGGGGTCCCCGGCGTGTCGGATAACATTCGGGTGCGCTCGATCATTGGTCGCTTCCTGGAGCACACCCGGGTGTTCTACTTCCAGAACAACGGCAAGGCCGAGGTATGGGCGTCCAGCGCAGACTTCATGAGCCGCAACATGTTCCACCGGGTAGAGACCTGCTTCCCACTGGTCGACAAGAAACTTGCCGCTCGGGTGCGCAAGGACCTGGAGACCTACCTGGTGGACAACTGTCAGAGCTGGCGGCTGCAGCCCGACGGCAGCTACGTCAAGCAGCAGCCAGGCGACGCGGCACCGATCAGCGCCCAGGAGACGTTGCTCTATGCCTATGCTGCCAAGGCCTGATGGCTACCGGAGAAAAGGGCGCCCCCAAAGCGTGAAGCTCGCAGAAAGAGGGGGCGACAAAGGAATCGGGAAAGGAAGGCAGGAAAGGCGAATCAGCCGCGTTTGAAGGCGGCCAGGTCCTGTGGATCAAAGCCGTCGACCCGCTCGGGCAGGCCACTTTCCTGGCGGGCCAGATACACCTTCTGGCGCTCGGCGAGCAGCTCGGAATCGTCGTCCAGAGTGCGCCCGTTGAGCTCGGCGAGCTGGGCCATACCCTGATGGTAGAAGGTGAGAATGGCCAGCGCCGTCCCGTTCCCCTCCTCCACGGCGCGGCGCAGCGCGGGCAGGTAGGCGCTGACACGGGACAGATGGTGTTTGAGCTGCCAGACGTAGCGCATTTCGGTCATCCAGGGGCGCTCTCGCAGCACAGCGAAGATCATGCTGGTGGTCACCAGTCCCAGCAACACGCCCACCACGTTGAGCCAGAAACCACCGTCGAAGGCGAGCTGCAACAGCTGGGAGAAGATCAGTCCGAAGACGATCAGCTGGCCAGCCATGGCCAGGCTGATCAGTCTGCCCTTGCGGCGGTAGGTCTCGGGATCGTGCTCTTTGAACCGGAAGGACATGAGGACTCCTGGGTGGTGAATCGGAAATGAACAGGATTATCCCGACTACGCCTCGCGGGGTATAGGGTTAACGCAAGCGTTCGGCGGCACTTTGCAGCAGATGCTCGGTGGTCTCCCAGCCGATGCAGGCGTCGGTGACCGAGACCCCGTGGCGCAACCGGCCAGGCGCTAACGCCTGCTTGCCCTCGTGCAGGTGGCTCTCGATCATCAGCCCGGCCAGGGCCGTCTCCCCTGCCAGGCGCTGGGCCAGCACATCGAGGAACACCTGGCTCTGGCGGCGGTGGTCCTTGCGGGCGTTGGCATGGCTGCAGTCCACCATCATTCTCGGTGTGAGCCCGACCTCCTCCAGCGCGCGGCGCGCCGCCTGTACGTGCGCGGTCTGATAGTTAGGCTCGCCGTGGCCCCCGCGCAGCACAAGGTGGGTGTGGGCGTTGCCGACCGTCTGCTGGACCACTGGGCGCCCCTCCGGGTCCAGGCCGAAATGGCTGTGAGGGTGAGCAGCGGCGCGCATCGCGTCCAGAACGACTCCGATGTCACCGCCGGTGGCATTCTTGAAACCGACCACGGCATCGAGGCCGCTGGCCAGTTCGCGATGCAGCTGGGATTCCGTCGTGCGGGCACCAATGGCCACCCAGGCCAGCAGGTCCTCCAGGTAGGGCGCCAGCATCGGCTGCAACAGCTCGGTGGCCACCGGCAAACCCAGCGCGGTTATCTCGCGCATCAACTCCCGAGAGACTTTGAGGCCGCGGGCCATGTCATCGCTGCCGTCCAGATCCGGATCATAGGCCAGCCCCTTCCAACCCACGGTGGTGCGCGGCTTCTCCACGTAGACCCGCATGACCAGCAGCAGGCGGTCGGACACCTGCGCGGAAAGCGCGGCCAGGCGGCGAGCGTATTCCAGAGCCGCCTGGGGATCGTGGATGGAGCAGGGCCCGACGACCACCAGCAGGCGATCGTCACGGCCGGCGAGAATGTCGCGGATGGCCTGACGCTGATCCTCAATCTGTCGAGCCAAGTCGACTCCCAGCGGGAGCGCGCGGCGCAATTCACCGGCCGTTGGCAGCTGACGGCGGGTGATGTGAGACGCGGCGGCGCCTGAACTGGCAGCCTCATGCGCGACGGCGTCCGAATCAGTCCGGGTGGGAGCGGCGTCAAGGGAAGCGCTCATGGGTCATCAACTCCGAGTTGCGGTCAAATGTGGTGATGTTCGGGTGCAATCGACTGGCCCAGAACGCAAAACTCCCGGGGCGGGCCTGACAAGAGCGCCGTGGGGCGCGGCTCAGCGCAGGTGTCGCCCACCGTCCACGGGGAGGGTAACACCTGTTACAAAGCGGTTGTCGAGCAGGTAGCGCAGGCTCTGATAGATCACCCCGGGCCCTGGGACCATCTCCATGGCAGACTTGGCGCTGGCCTTCTCCGCGTAGGCCTCGTCGTCGCCCTCGTTGAGCATGATAAGCGCCGGTGCGATGGCATTGACCTGAATCGCCGGCGCATACATGGCAGCGAACGACAGGGTCAGGTTGTCCAGCCCCGCCTTGCTGGCCGCATAGGCCGCGTGCTTTTTTGAGCCCTTCTGCACTACATAGTCGGTCATGTGCACGATATCGCACTGAGGCTCGCTGCACGCCTCGAGCAGTCCGCGGGCGTGCAGATTGATCAGATAGGGGGCCAGCATATGCACCCGGAACAGCCGCTCGAAGGTGGCGCCGGCCTCCGGCCCGCTGGAATCCGGCGCCCAGTCGCTGGCGTTGTGGACGATGGCACGCAGCGACGAGGTCTCGGCCTTGAGCCGTTCGAGAAAATCGAGGATGCCCGCCTCGGTCGAGAAATCGGCCGGCAAGGTGACGATGCCCCGCTCCCGCAGCGCGTCGAGTTCGGGCCGCTCACGACGATAGCTGATGATCACCGGATGGCCGTCGTCGACCAGACGCTCGGCGCAGTGACGCCCGAGACGCTGGGCGCCACCGGTGATCAGGATCGGCGAGGCGCTCATTCACGGCGCTCCTTGACCAGGCTGCCGGTCACCGGGACCAGCGGGTCACGGGGCGCATAGGCGAAGACGTCTGAGAAGGTCCGCGAGGGCGATAACCCCAGCGAGGCCAGCACGTCTACGCAGGCGTAGACCATGCCCGGCGACCCAGAGAGATAAACGTCCTGGCCCGAGACATCGTCGAGCCCCTCGGCCAGGGCCTCGTCGATGCGCCCGCGGTGGCCGATTACTCCCTCTCCCGCCCAGGGCTCCTCGGGCGCCAGCTCGGTCACCGGGTGAAAGCGAAAGCCGGGATAGGCCTCGGCCCACTCCACGGGCAGGCGCTCCAGATAGAGTTGACGCCGCTCGCGGGCCGCCCACCACAGGTCGATCTGACGCCCGGGGTTCTGTGCCAGGGCGGCTTCCGAGATCGCTTTCATCTGGGAAAAACCGGTGCCGGCAGCAATCAGCAGCAGCGGGCGGGTACTGTCCGGATCGAGTGCGCAGTCCCCGCCGGGCAGACGCAGGGTCAGCCGGCTGGCTACCTGGACCAGCTCGCGCATCCGCGCGGAGTTTTCGCGCTCCGGCCAGTGCTGGATATGCAGCTCGATCATGCCGTCGCCGCAGTGGGCGTTGGCGATGGAAAAAGGTACCCAGGTCTCGTCGTCGAGTCTGAGCTCCAGGTATTGGCCCGGAGCGTGGGCCACCGCCTCGGGGCGGCCCTCCATCTGTACCCGGAAAACATCCGGGGTGAGGTCCTCGACCTCTTCGACCAGGCAGGTCAGGGTCCTTGGCGTCATGCATACCTCATGCGGTTGTCAGGGGGTCGTGTTATCGGGGAGCTCGATACCCAGCTCGTTCCAGCGCTCGCTGACGCGGGCCTTGACGGCCTCGTCCATAACGATGGGCACTCCCCATTCGCGGTCGGTCTCACCGGGCCACTTGCTGGTGGCGTCCATGCCCATCTTGGAACCCAGACCGGAGACCGGCGATGCGAAGTCCAGATAGTCGATGGGGGTATTCTCCACCAGCACAGTATCCCGGGCCGGATCCATGCGCGTGGTGATGGCCCAGATCACATCCTTCCAGTCCCTGGCGCTGACGTCATCATCGAGCACCACCACGAACTTGGTGTACATGAACTGGCGCAGGAAGCTCCATACGCCCATCATCACCCGTTTGGCGTGGCCCGGGTATTGCTTCTTCATGGTCACCACCGCCATGCGGTAGGAACAGCCTTCCGGCGGCAGGTAGAAATCGACGATCTCGGGGAACTGGCGGCGCAGAATCGGCACGAACACCTCGTTCAGCGCCAGCCCCAGTATCGCCGGTTCGTCGGGTGGCCGACCGGTGTAGGTGGAGTGGTAGATGGCGTCACGGCGCATGGTCATGCGCGTCACCGTGAACACCGGAAAGTGATCGATCTCATTGTAGTAGCCGGTGTGGTCGCCGTAGGGGCCTTCCGGGGCCGTATCATCCGGATAGATGAAACCCTCCAGGATGATCTCTGCCGAAGCCGGCACCTCCAGATCTGCGTGGCCGCACTGGACCAGCTCAGTGCGCGAACCTCTCAGCAGCCCGGCGAAGGCATATTCGGAGAGCGAGTCAGGCACCGGCGTCACCGCGCCGAGGATAGTCGCCGGGTCGGCGCCCAGTGCCACCGCCACCGGAAAGGGCTCGCCGGGGTGGGCCTTCTGGAACTCCTGGAAGTCCAGGGCGCCGCCGCGGTGGGAGAGCCAGCGCATGATCAGGCGATTCCTGCCCAGCTTCTGCTGGCGATAGATGCCTAGATTCTGGCGCCTCTTGTGGGGACCCCGGGTGATCACCAGCGGCCAGGTGACCAGCGGGGCGGCGTCGCCCGGCCAGCAGTGCTGGATCGGCAATCGACCGAGGTCCACCTCGTCGGCCTCATAGACCATCTCCTGTACCGGTGCCGAGCGAACCTTCTTCGGCCCCATACTCATCACCTGTTTGAAGATCGGCAGCTTGTCCCAGGCGTCGCGGAAACCCTTGGGAGGCTCCGGCTCCTTGAGAAAGGCCAGCAGCTCGCCCACCTCGCGCAGGGCGGCCACGGAATCCTGGCCCATACCCAGGGCAACCCGCTTCGGCGTGCCAAAAAGATTGCCCAGCAGCGGCATATCATGGCCTTTGACGTTCTCGAACAGCAGCGCCGGGCCACCGGCACGCAGGGTGCGGTCGCAGATCTCGGTGATCTCGAGGTAGGGGTCCACCTCGGCGGTAATGCGCTGGAGTTCGCCCCGGGCCTCCAGGGCGCTGATGAAGTCTCGCAGGTCCTTGTACTTCATTCGGTTTTCCCGGCTCCAATACGACAAAAGGAGGTAGCATAGCATGCTACCTCCCGGCAATTCGTACAACTATTGCACAATTTTATTGCACGCACTGCCCGCGCCGAACGCGTCTCAACGCCGCTTCATGGCCTCGAAGAACTCGAGGTTGGTCTTGGTATCCTTGAGGCGATCGATCAGGAACTCCGTGGCGGCGGTGTCTTCCATGGGGTTGAGCAGCTTGCGCAGGATCCACATGCGCTGCATCTCGTCCTCGGAGGCAAGCAGGTCCTCGCGGCGAGTACCGGAACGGCGGATATTCATCGCCGGGTAGACGCGGCGCTCGGCCAGCTTGCGATCCAGGTGAGCTTCCATGTTGCCGGTGCCCTTGAACTCCTCGAAGATCACTTCGTCCATCTTGGAGCCGGTATCCACCAGCGCCGTGGCGATGATGGTCAAGCTGCCGCCCTCTTCAATGTTGCGCGCCGCGCCGAAGAAGCGCTTGGGCTTCTCCAGGGCATGGGCATCCACGCCGCCGGTGAGCACCTTGCCGGAGCTCGGGACCACGGTGTTGTAGGCGCGCGCGAGACGGGTGATGGAGTCCAGCAGAATCACTACGTCCTTCTTGTGCTCGACCAGCCGTTTGGCCTTCTCGATCACCATCTCGGCCACCTGCACGTGGCGTGCCGGCGGCTCGTCGAAGGTCGAGGCCACCACCTCGCCGCGCACGGTACGCGACATCTCCGTCACCTCTTCCGGGCGCTCGTCGATCAGCAGCACGATCAGGTGGCACTCGGGGCTGTTGCGGGTAATAGAGGTGGCAATGTTCTGCAACATCAGCGTCTTGCCCGCCTTGGGCGGAGAGACCAGCAAACCTCGCTGGCCCTTGCCGATAGGCGCCGTAAGATCGATGATCCGCGCCGTGAGATCCTCGGTGGAACCGTTGCCGATCTCCATGCGCAGGCGCTCATCGGGGAACAGCGGCGTGAGGTTCTCGAACAGGATCTTGTGCTTGGCATTCTCCGGGCGGTCGAAGTTGATATCATTGACCTTCAGCAGCGCGAAGTAGCGCTCGCCCTCCTTGGGCGGCCGAATCTTGCCGGAGATGGAGTCACCCTTGCGCAGGTTGAAGCGCCGGATCTGGGAAGGCGAGACGTAGATGTCATCGGGTCCGGCCAGATAGGAGCTGTCGGCGCTGCGAAGGAAGCCGAACCCATCCTGCAGAATCTCCAGCACGCCGTCGCCGAAGATCGGCTCACCGCTTTTGGCGTGCTTCTTGAGAATGGCAAAGATGATGTCCTGCTTGCGGGAGCGCGCCAGGTTATCGATGCCCATCTCGCGGGCGATCTCCAGGAGATCCGGCACGGACTTTTGCTTGAGGTCGGTAAGATTCATCGGTGTGATCAGAGATTGCTCGTGGAAGCCGGGCGTCGGGGCGCCGCGTGTGGCGGGAGGCGAGACGATAACGCCTTGTGAGGTGCGTTCAGAGCCCGGAGAGGTATCACTCGTCATTTTTGTATCCAGATGGCCATGGGATAGGCAACCGCAGGGGATGGCCGGCCGATAGGAAGTCGAGGGAATAGATGCGTTTTCGCCTGACCAGCGGCTACGACTTGTCTGGGTATCGCTGGGAATAGTGGGCTGACTGACGACTTGGAATTGACCGAGACGGGATTACCGCAAGACGGTCATGGAGCATACAAAACAGGTGAACGCTTCGATACTAGACAAGGCCCTAGGGTAACGCAAGCCCCGCGGCGATTGACAGAGCGAGGGTCGCACCGCAACCTTTCTCACCAAGACAATTTCAAGGACTCACCATGACCTCGCCAGTGGAGCCGGCTCTGCCCCCCACACGACGCCTCGCCGCTATCGATCTGGGCTCCAACAGTTTTCACCTGTTGGTCGCCAACTATCAGGATGAGCGTCTGCAGGTGGTGGCACGACAGGGAGAAAAGGTGCAGCTGGCGGCCGGCCTCGACGAGGAGGGCTTGCTCGACGAGGTCACCATGGGGCGAGCCCTTGACTGTCTGGCCCGCTTTGCCCCCTTCGTGGAAGACATCGCCCCGGGACAGCTCAGGGTGGTAGGCACCAATGCCCTGCGGGATGCCGCCAACAGCCAGGCGTTGATCGAACGCGCCGAGGCACTGCTCAAATGCCCCATCGAGATCATCGCCGGACGTGAAGAAGCACGTCTGATCTACCTGGGGGCTGCCCATGCCCTGGCCGAGGGAGGGCGCCGGTTGATTGTCGATATCGGCGGGGGTTCCACCGAATTCATCATCGGCGAACGCTTCGAGCCGCTGGCGCTGGAAAGTCTGCGAATGGGCTGCGTGACCTTCACCCGGCGCTTCTTCGAAAACGGAGAAATCACCGACAAGCGCATGCGCAAGGCAGAACTCGCCGCGCTCTCGGAGCTGGCCAATATCCGGCGTCAGTACCGCGAGTTGGGCTGGGAAGACCCGGTAGGCTCCAGCGGCACTATCAAGGCGGCCGCTGCGGTGATCCACGCCGCCGGGGACGCCACCGAAGGTGTGATCACCCGGGAAGGGCTAGCCGCCCTGCGCGAGCGGCTGATCCGCTGCAAGCGCCTCGACAAGGTCTCCATGGAGGGTCTCAAGCCCGATCGGGCCAGGGTCTTTCCCGCCGGCATCGCGGTACTCGGCGCTGTCTTCGAGGCCTTCGGCCTGGAACAGATGCGTTACGCCGACGGCGCTCTGCGCGAGGGCGTGCTCTACGACATGGCGGGGCGCAACAGCCCGGAGGACTCTCGACTCAAGAGCCTGGAGCTGCTCGAACGCCGCTACGGGGTGGATGAGCGTCAGGCGACCAACGTTGCCACCAGTGCCGCGGCCCTGTTCGATCAGGTACGCGACGCCTGGGGGCTCGACGACGACCAGGCCCGGTTCCTTGGCTGGGCCAGCCGGCTTCATGAGATCGGGCTGGCGATCTCCCATAGTCAGTTTCATCGGCACGGTGCCTACCTGCTGGAGCACTCCGATATGGCGGGCTTCTCGCGCCCGGAGCAGCGCCTGCTGGCCTTTCTGGTACGCGCCCACCGCCGCAAGTTCCCGACCCGGGAATGGCAGGCACTGCCCGCCTCCGTGCAGCGCTCCCACGCCCGATTGGCCCGGCTTCTGCGCCTGGCGATGCTGCTCAACCACAGTCGGCCGGAGCAGCCGCCCGGCACACCCCGCCTGGAGGCCGACGGCGAGACGCTGCAGCTTTGGCTCGCGCCCGGCGAGGATCCCATGCTGCTGCTCACGGACCTGGAGCAGGAGTGCGCCTACCAGCAGGCTGCCGGCTTCACACTGACGCTAATGTCCGCGCCCTGAGCCTGACAACCCTGAGCGATAGTCTCTATGGCGACTCGCCCCGCCACCCTGACGCTACCACTAGCCAGCGCTCGGTCACCGGGTCGAGAACCGCCACCACCGTCTCACCGCTCCAGGCCACCAGCAGACGCTGGCGCTCCCATGGCGGCACCTCCAGTTCCTGCAGCAGCCGCTTGAGGTCGCGAGAGCCGCGACCCGCCAGCCGAATCCGTTCGCCTCCCTGGCGTTGCCGCAGCAGAAGCAGATCTGTCTCTTCCGCCGTATGGCTCAGTCCCACGGCGCAAATACCCAGCGGCGTCATCAGCGGCGTCTCGCCACTCCAACTCGTTCCCCAGCCCTCCGGCATGTGTCGCAGTGGTGCCAACAGGTAAAGCTGTTCGCGCCAGACCCGCGCCTCGACGCCCTCCCAGGCTACCCGCACCTCGGCATCCCGCTGCGATGCCAGCTGATCCAGCAGCGTTGTCAGGCGAGCCGCCGGCGGATTCGGCAGCCCCAATCTCGCGCAGGCGTGGCGCAGCAGCAGGCGCTGTCGGGCCGCAGACAGGGCCTTCAGCCCCTCGGTGGACAGGCGGGCCGGCTCTCCGCCCAGGCGCTCGAGATCGAGCTCTGCCAGTTCACCGAGCAGCCCTTCGGCCTCAAGGGCCAGTGCGGCGCTACGTGACAGCGACGCGGCGGCATGGGGCCAGCGCGCCGCCAATCTCGGCAATACGCTGTGGCGCAGATAGTTGCGATCGAGACTTTCATCGACGTTGGAGGCGTCCTCCATCCAGTCGAGCCCCAGGCGCGCCGCCTCCGCTTCGAGCTCGGCCCGGGCAATGCCTAGCAGCGGTCGCACCAGCCGGCGGCCCCGCCAGGCCCGTACCGGAGGCATGCCGGCCAGGCCGCGTACGCCGCTGCCGCGCAGGGCGGCGAGCAGAAAGGTCTCGGCTTGGTCGTCACGATGCTGGGCCAGCCACAGGGTGTCGCCCGGCGCCACGCGGCGAGCAAAGGCGGCGTAGCGCGCCTCTCGGGCCGCCCCTTCGAGTCCCTGCCCCGCCGCTGTGTCGACACTGACCCGTTCAACGAACAACGGCACGCCGAGCCGCGAACAAAGCCGGCGACAGTGGATCTCGAAGCCGTCGGCGTCAGCCTGGAGTCCGTGATGGACATGCAGAGCATGCAGCGGGCGAGGGTGACGACGGCACGCCTCGGTGGCCAGCGTCAGCAGCAGCGAAGAATCGAGACCGCCGGAGAGCGCCACCCACACGCAGCGCCCCGGCGAAGTATGGGCCAGGGCGCTGTCGATAAAAGCTTGCACGGGCATCCTGTTACGCAGGCGCCCCGTAGCTCATCAGACGCTTGTAGCGTCGTTCGAGTAGGGCGTCGGCATCCATGGCGTCGAGGCGGTCGAGGCTCGCCAGCAGCGCCTCCCTGACCCGCTCGGCGGTGGTGACCGGCTGGCGATGAGCACCGCCCAACGGTTCGGGTATCAGGGTATCGACGAAGCCCAGCTCCTGGAGTCGTTCAGCCGTGACGCCCATGGCCTGGGCGGCATCGGAGGCCTTCTCGGCGCTGCGCCACAGGATAGAGGCACAGCCCTCAGGAGAGATCACCGAGTAGGTGGAGTATTGCAGCATCGCGAGTTCATCGCAGACGCCGATGGCGAGCGCCCCGCCGGAACCACCCTCGCCCACCACGGTGGCGATAATCGGCGTGCGCAGGCGCGACATGACGGCCAGATTGTGGGCAATGGCCTCGGACTGGCCGCGCTCCTCCGCGTCGATACCCGGATAGGCTCCCGGCGTGTCGATAAAGGTCAGCACCGGCATCATGAAGCGCTCGGCCATCTCCATCAGTCGGCACGCCTTGCGATAGCCCTCGGGGCGCGGCATGCCGAAATTGCGACGAACCTTCTCCTTCACGTCGCGGCCTTTCTGGTGACCGATCACCATCACCGAGCGCCCATCAAGGCGGGCCACGCCCCCGACAATGGCGGCATCGTCGGCAAACTGGCGATCACCATGTATCTCGTCGAAGTCGGTGAAGACGTGCTCCAGGTAGTCCAGCGTGTAGGGGCGCTGGGGATGGCGGGAGAGTTGGGAGACCTGCCAGGGGGAAAGGTCCTTGAAGATGGATTCGGTGAGCCGACGGCTCTTCTCTTCAAGGCGACCGATCTCGTCGCTGAGGCTGACCTGGCTGTCATTGCCAACCAGACGCAGCTCTTCGATCTTGGCCTGAAGTTCAGCGATGGGCTGTTCGAAGTCGAGATAGTTGGGATTCATTGGCCGAATGCCTTGTCGTGTTTCACCGCCCTGCCCGTCGAGACCAGGCGCGGCGCGAAAAATAAAGTGTTTGGCATTATCGCACCCTAAACGCGCGGCGCAAGGCGGCACCTCAGCGGTACTTGAGTCGCACGCCGTCCTGCCCCTGCACCTCGCGCAGGCGGATCAACAGATCATCGGTGGGCGAGACCTTCCACGCCGCATCGAGCTCCAGCCAGCCGGTGGCCTCGGCGTTGCGGTAGCGCAGACGCACCGGCAGGCCGTCGGCGTCGCGGTGCGGATCGAGGCTCGCCCGCAGGGAGTCGACCAGGCGACCGTTGATGGCCGCGCCGTCCAGGGAGAGCTCCACCGCCTGGCCGAAGCGAGTGCGTGCAGCCACCATGGGGGTGACTTCCTTGCCGCGCAGGCGCAGGCCGCCCGAGTAGTCGTCGGAGGAGACCTCTCCCTCGACGATCAGCACCTGGTCCGCCTCGATCTGGCCGCGCAGCTGATCGTAGAGCTCGCCGAACAGCGATGCCTCGATGCGCCCGGTACGGTCGTCCAGCGTCAGGAAGGCCATGGTGTCACCGCGCTTCGACTTCATGGTGCGCACCCCCACCACCAGGCCCGCCACACGCTGAGGCTCCCGCGACGGCTTGAGGTCGCTGATGCGGGTGGAGACGAAACGCTCGAGCTCCTTCTCGTATTCATCGATGGGGTGACCCGTCAGATAGAGCCCCAGGGTATCCTTCTCGCCGGCCAGGCGCTCCTTGTCGGTCCATTCACGCACCCGCCGATACTCGTCGTAGACGTCGCCGCCCGACGCTTCCTCGTCAACGAAGGCCTCGCCGAACATATCGATCATGCCCAGGTTCTGGTTAGTCTGAGTCTGGGCGGCGGCCTTGAGGGCGTCGTCCAGGGCCGCCGCCATCACCGCGCGGTTGGGGCCGAGGGTGTCCAGGGCCCCGGAGCGGATCAGCGCCTCGAGGGTGCGCTTGTTCATGCGTTTGGGATCAACGCGGCGGCAGAAGTCAAAAAGGTCGTTGAAGGGACCATCCGCCTCGCGCGCTTCGACAATGGCGCCGATGGGCCCCTCGCCTACGCCGCGAATCGCCCCCAGTCCGTAGACCACACGTCCCTCGGTATCCACGGTGAACTTGTACTCACCGACGTTGACGTCCGGTGGGGTCACCGTAAGCTTCTGGTGACGACATTCCTCGATCAGTGGCACCACCTTGTCGAGGTTGTCCATCTCGGTGGAGATCACCGCCGCCATGAAGGGGCCGGGATAGTGCGCCTTGAGCCAGGCGGTCTGGTAGGAGACCAGGGCATAGGCCGCAGAGTGGGACTTATTGAAGCCGTAGCCGGCGAACTTTTCTACCAGGTCGAAGATGTTGCCTGCCAGGTCCTTGTCGATGCCGTTGGTCGCGCAGCCCTCCATGAAGCCCGCGCGCTGCTTGGCCATCTCCTCTGGCTTCTTCTTGCCCATCGCTCGACGCAGCATATCGGCCTGGCCCAGGCTATATCCCGCCATCACCTGGGCGATCTGCATCACCTGTTCCTGGTAGAGAATGATGCCATAGGTCGGCTCGAGCACCGGCTTGAGCAGCTCGTGCTGGTAGTCAGGATGGGGGTAGGAGATCGCCGCCCGGCCGTGCTTGCGGTTGATGAAGTCGTCCACCATGCCCGACTGCAGCGGGCCAGGGCGGAACAGCGCCACCAGTGCGATCATGTCATCCAGGGAATCGGGCAGCAGGCGCTTGATCAGCTCCTTCATGCCGCGGGACTCGAGCTGGAACACCGCCGTGGTCTCGGCGCGCTTGAGCATCTCGAACGTGGGGGCGTCATCCAGCGGGATGCTTTCGATCTTCAGCGGCCCCTGGCCCTCCACGGCCCGCACCTTGTCGACCATCGTCAGCGCCCAGTCGATGATGGTCAGGGTGCGCAGGCCGAGGAAGTCGAACTTGACCAGCCCGGCCTCCTCGATGTCGTTCTTGTCGAACTGCACGACCAGCCCCGAGCCGTCCTCGTCGCACAGCAGCGGCGAGAAGTCGGTGAGCTTGGTGGGCGCGATCACCACGCCGCCGGCGTGCTTGCCGGTGCCCCGGGTGATGCCCTCGAGCTTGAGCGCCATCTCCCAGATCTCGGCGGCCTCGTCGTCATTCTCGACGAATTCACGCAGGGCCGGCTCCGCCTCGATGGCCTTGCCCAGCGTCATGCCCACCTCGAAGGGAATCAACTTGGAAAGCTTATCGCCCAGCGAGTAGGGGCGTCCCTGGGCACGGGCCACATCACGCACCACCGCCTTGGCGGCCATGGTGCCGAAGGTGACGATCTGCGACACGGCGTTGCGGCCGTAGCGGTCGGCCACGTACTCGATCACCCGGTCACGCTTCTCCATGCAGAAGTCGACGTCGAAGTCAGGCATGGAGACACGCTCGGGGTTGAGAAAGCGCTCAAACAGCAGATCGTAGCCAATAGGATCCAGATCGGTGATCTTCTGGGAGTAGGCCACCAGGGAGCCGGCGCCGGAGCCGCGCCCCGGCCCCACCGGGACGTCGTTGTCCTTGGCCCACTGGATAAAGTCCATCACGATCAGGAAGTAGCCGGGAAAGCCCATCTGGATGATGATGTCCAGCTCGAAATCGAGCCGCTGGCGGTAGCGGGCGTCGATCTCGGCGAACTCGTCGCCGTCGCGGGGATAGCGCTCGGCGGGAAAGAGGAAGTCGAGGCGCTCGGCGAGGCCGTCGTGGGAGACCTTGCGGAAGAACTCGTCCTGGGTCATGCCCTCGGGGATCTCGAACTCCGGCAGGAAGATCTCCCCGAGGCGCACCTCGACGCTGCAGCGCGCGGCGATCATCACGCTGTTGGTCAGCGCCTCGGGAATATCGGCGAACAGCTCCGCCATCTCCTCGGGGCTCTTGAGGTACTGCTCCTCGGTATACTTGTGCTCGCGCCGAGAGTCGTTTAGGGCTCTCCCCTCGCCGATGGCGACGCGAGTCTCATGGGCCCAGAAGTCCTCCTTGTCGAGGAAGCGCACGTCGTTGGTGGCCACCACCGGAGTGCCGGTCTCCACGGCCAGCGCCACCGAGAGGTGCACGCACTCCTCTTCCAGGGGCCGACCGGTGCGCGCCAGTTCCAGGTAAAAACGGCCGGGGAAGGCGGTGTTCCACTCGTCGAGCAGTGACCGCGCTTCAACGCCATGGTCGCTCAGCAGGTGGCGACCGATCTCGCCATCGCGGCCACCGGAGAGCGCGATGAGACCCTCGCTCTGGGCCAACACCCAATCACGCTTCAGCTCGGCGTGCCCCAGTCGCTGCCCCTCCATCCAGCCGCGGGAGATCAGTTCGGTGAGATTGCGATAGCCCACATCATTCATGGCCAGCAGCGTCAGCCGGTAGGGGTGCCCCTCGTCATGGGGATTGGCCAGCCACAGGTCGGCGCCGATGATCGGCTTCAGCCCTGCGCCATGGGCGCCCTTGTAGAACTTGACCAGGCCGAACAGATTGGCCTCGTCGGTCACCGCCAGCGCCGGCATACCATGACCGGCAGCCGCCTTGACCAGCGGCTTGAGCCTCACCAGGCCGTCGACCAGGGAGTATTCGGTATGGACGCGAAGATGAACAAAGGGGGTGGTCATGATGGGCTCGGGGGGTTAAGAAATATCAAAACAGCGCCAGTTGGCGCCTCACCGGGCCGAAGGAGCGGCGATGCTCCGGCAACGGCCCCAATCGTTCCAGGGCGGCCAGGTGCTCGCGGGTCGGGTAGCCCTTGTGGCGGGCAAAGCCATAGTCGGGATGGCGGGCGCCAAGCGCGGCCATCTGGGCATCTCGGGCCACCTTGGCCAGGATCGAGGCGGCGGCGATCGACGGATGGCGGGCGTCGCCCTTGACCACCGCCTGGCCCGGAACATGATGCCCGGGCAGACGATTGCCGTCCACCAGCAGGTACTCCGCCGCCGGGGCCAGGGCATCGATGGCACGCCGCATGGCGAGGTGGGTGGCGTGGAAGATATTGAGCTCATCGACCTCGGCGGCCGAGGCCTCGGCCACGGCGAACGCCAGCGCGCCCTCGCGTATCTCTAGATCCAGCGCTTCTCGGCGCCTGGCGGAGAGCACCTTGGAGTCGGCAAGCCCCGGAATGGGCCGGGCCGGATCGAGGATCACCGCAGCGGCGACCACCGCACCCACCAGGGGCCCGCGCCCCACCTCGTCGACCCCCGCCAGACGCTCGCCGACATAGGGCACCATCAGCGGTGGCAGCTCGCTGGACCGTTTCCTGGCCGAGGTCACTGCGCACCCCCGCCAGCCCTCTTGCCAACGCTCTCGTCGGCGCGTTCCGGGGCCACGCTCGCTGGCAGCGGCAGGCCCGCCACCAGAGCCTCGATGGCCTCCGCGGCGCGGCGGCTGGCATCGCGCTGCAGGCCTTGGTGCATCTCGGCGAAGCGCGTCTCCAACTCGGCGCGGCCCGTGGCATCATCGAGCATGTCACCGAGGCACTGTGCGATGGTCTCGGCACTCGCCTCGTCCTGGATCAGCTCCGGCACCAGGGTCTCGCGGGCGATCAGGTTGGGCAGCGAGATCCACTCGGTCTTGACCAGACGCTTGGCCAGCCAGTGGGTGGCCGGCGCCAGGCGGTAGGCCACCACCATGGGTCGATGGCAGAGCATCGCCTCCAGCGCCGCGGTGCCAGACGCGAGCAGCACGGCATCGCTGGCCACCATGGCCTCCCGGGCCTGGCCGTCGAGCAGGATCAGACGGCCCTGAAGGGTAGGGTGTTCGCCCAGCAACACCTCCAGTTCAGCGCGCCGTTCGGGCGTAGCCGCCGGCACCAGCACCCGCAGGTCGGGCCGAGAGGCACAGAGCCGTTCGGCGGCCTCGAGAAAGGTCTTGCCCAGGAAGCGGATCTCGTTGGACCGGGAACCGGGCAGCAGCGCCAGCACCTCGCCATCAGCCGCAAGATCCAACTCGGCCCGTACGGCGGTGCGATCGTTTTCCAGAGGAAATTCATCGGCAAGCGGGTGGCCGACGAAGGCCACCGGCACACGGTTTTGGGCGTAGAAGGCCGCCTCGAAGGGCAGAAAGGTGAGCATGGCGTCTACGGACTTCGCGATGCCCTTGACCCGGCCCTGGCGCCAGGCCCAGACGGAGGGGCTGACATAGTGGGCGGTAGTGAGCCCGGTCTCTCGCAGCTGTCGCTCCAGGCCTAGATTGAAGTCCGGGGCGTCGATACCCACCATGATATCCGGGCGCCACGCCAGAGCATCGGCCTTGAGGGTGCGTCGAACCCCAATCAGCCTCGGCAGGTGCTTGAGCACCTCCACCAGGCCCATCACCGAGAGGGTCTCCAAAGGAAAGCGGCTGTCGATACCCTCACTGATCATTCGCGGACCGCCGATGCCACGGAACTCGACGCCGGGGTGGCGTGCCTTGAGGGCGCGCATCAAGCCTGCGCCGAGGGTGTCGCCGGAGAGCTCGCCGGCGACCAGGTAGACCCGCTTGACCGCCTGTCGCTCGGGCGCCGCCATGCTTAGCGGATGATGCCGCGAGTAGAAACTTCGATGGAGGCGGCGAAGGTCTCGGTCTCGGCAAACGGGAAGCGGCTGCGGATCTCGTACAGCGCCTGCTCCACGGTGAGCCCCTGGCGGTAGACCAGCCGATAGGCCTCACTAAGGGCCTTAAGCGCCTCGCGGGAGAAGCCGCGGCGCTTCAGACCCACCAGGTTGAGTCCGTGGACCTGGGCCGGATTGCCGTTGATCATCACGAAGGCGGGGGTGTCCTTGGTGATGATGGAGCCTCCGCCGGCCATGGCGTGGGTCCCGAAGTGGCAGAACTGGTGCACTGCAGCGAGGCCGCCGAGGATGGCGAAGTCGCCCAGTTTGACGTGGCCAGCGAGCGTCACCTGGTTGGCCAGGATGCAGTCGTTGCCTATCACGCAGTCGTGGCCCACGTGCACATAGGCCATGAAAAGATTTCGCGAACCGATGGTGGTCTCGCCGCGGTCCTGGACAGTGCCGCGATGCAGGGTTGCCCCCTCGCGCACGACGTTGTCATCACCCATCACCAGGCGGGTGGGCTCGCCGGCGTATTTCTTGTCCTGACAGTCCTCGCCAACCGAGGCGAACTGAAAGATGCGCGTGCGCGCACCGAGCACCGTGGGGCCCTTGATCACCACATGGGGACCGATTCGGCTACCGGGACCAATCTCCACGTCGGGGCCAATTACGGTAAAGGGGCCCACCTCTACGTCATCTGCGAGGCGCGCGGCGGGGTCGACGAGGGCGGTGGAATGAATCAAGCGACCTTCCTCTCGGCACAGATGATCTCTGCCTCGCAGGCCAGCTCACCGTCGACGGTCGCCTTGCAGGCAAACTTCCAGATGCCACGCTTCTCGCGTATCACGTCAGCGCGCAGCTGGAGTCGGTCGCCTGGCATCACCGGACGTTTGAATCGCACGTTATCGCTACCCACCAGGTAATAGACATAGCCATCGGCGGGCAGTTTATTGACGGTCTTGAAGCCGAGGATCCCGCAGGCCTGGGCTAGCGCTTCCAACACCAACACGCCGGGCATGATGGGATGGTGGGGGAAGTGGCCATTGAAGAAGGGCTCGTTGATGCTGACATTCTTGTAGGCGACGATGGATTCACCGAGGGCAATCTCCGTGACCCGATCCACCAGCAAAAAGGGGTAGCGGTGAGGCAGATAGTCTCGAATCTCGTTGATGTCCATTACCATCGTTACAACCTCTGGGGTGTCGGTAGACCCGCCTTGCTAACGGGTGCGAGCCGACGGCCGGAGCCGTCGAACAGGCGGTGAATTATAGCGCCCCGGGCGCTACCCTCAACCGTCACGCTCCTTCTCGAGACGCGAAAGCCGCTTGGCGATGTCGTCGAGCTGCTTGAATCGTACTGCATTCTTGCGCCACTGAACGTTCTTCATCGCCCCGGTGCCGGAGGAATACACACCGGGCTCGGTGATCGAGTTGGTGACAAGGCTCATGCCGGTAACCTGAACGCCATCGCAAATCGTCAGATGGCCGGAGAGCCCGACACCGCCGCCCAGCATGCAGTGTCTGCCAACTTTCGTCGAGCCAGCGATCCCCACGCAGCCCGCCAGGGCGCTGTGGTCCCCGATCTGCACGTTGTGGGCGATCTGCACCTGGCTGTCGATCTTGACGTCGTCACCGATCAAGGTATCTCCCAGGGCTCCGCGATCGATGCTCGAACAGCTGCCCACCTCAACGTCATTGCCCAGAACCACCCCGCCGAGCTGTGCAATCTTGTGCCAGCGAGCCCCGTCATGGGCGAAGCCAAAGCCGTCGCCGCCGATCACGCAGCCGCTATGCAGGATGGCCCGCTCCCCGATCACCACCCCATGGCAGACGGTGACGTTGGCGTGCAGCCGCGAACCCTCACCAATCACTGCGTCTGCCCCGACCACCGAGCCGGAGCCAACGATGACGTCGTCGCCCAATGCTGCACCGGCTTCGATCACGGCATTGGCACCCACTTCGACCCGCTCACCCAGATTGACGCTGGGGTCCACGACCGCCGAGGCATGCACACCGGCGGGCTCGCGACCCACCAGAGGATCCAGGAGCCGCGACAGTGCGGCATAACCCAGGTAGGGGTTGTCGAGCTCCAACCGGGCGGCAGGGCAGGCCTCGCCATGCTGGGGATGCAACAGTACCGCCGCGGCGCGGGTTTCCGGAAGATCCTTGAGATAGGCGCGATTAGCCAGGAAAGCCACCTGATCCGGACCGGCCTCCTTGAGGGTGGCAAGCCCGCTGACGCGGCGATCGGCGTCGCCAACAAGCCTGGCGCCAAGAAGGCCGGCCAGTTCACCGAGGGTATAAGTAGGAAGATCGCGTCGGGTCATGGCGAGGATCCGCTGCAGCCGGCTCAGAACAGGGTATTGAGAATCTGGGTCACTTCGCCGGTCAGGTCGGGCAAGTCCTGACTGGCGTGAAGCACGCCCTGGGGCTCGACGAGTACGTCGATGCCGTGACGCGCGATCACCTGCTCCACCGCCTGTTCGAGCCTTGACTCCGCATCGCTCAGAAAACGCTGCTCGGCCTCCTGCTGTGTCTGCATGATGTCACTGACCAGACGGTTGAGCTCAGAGGCCTTCCGATTGGCCTCCTGGCGTTCACTGTCGGAGAGACTGCCGGCGCGCTGCTGTAACTGAGACAGCTCTTGATCCAGCGCCTGTGCCTGACGCTGCTGGCTACCGATGCGACCCTCCAGCTCACTCATGGAACGCTGGGCGGCATCGGTCTGCATCAGCGCTCGCCGCCAGTCCAGCATGGCCACGTCGGCAGCCTGGGCCGGAAGGGCCAGTGCCGCCAGCAGGATGAGGCTCAATGCCGCGGTTAATCTACGCATATCAAACTCCTTGGCGGACCGCCCTGAGGCGGCCCGGCTGTCGGATGGGGCGGGATCAGAAGCTCTGGCCCAGCGAGAACTGGAAGAACTGGGTGTCATCGCCACTTTCATCGTTGAGGGGTTCGGCAACGCTGAAGGTGAGCGGGCCCACCGGGGTCAGCCAGGAGAGCCCCACGCCCACGCTGTAGCGCAGATCGCCCAGATCCACTCCGGAGCTGCAGGAGGAAGGTGTGCTATCGGGTACGTCATAGCAGCTGGTGAGAAAGGTATTACCCGCATCCAGAAACAGTGAGGTCTGCAAAGAACGACGATCCTCGATGAACGGCAGCGGGAAAAGCAGCTCAGCGCTGCCTTGCATCAGCACGTTGCCGCCCATGGTACGGTCACGCCCGCCGGTCTCCGGGGGGGTGGTGAGCTGCCCGAGGGTATTGGCTGTGAAACCGCGGACCGAGCCGAGACCACCGGCATAGAAATTCTCATAGAACGGATAGGGGTCGCTGCCGACCACATCGGCATAACCCACCTCTCCGCTGAACTTCAGCGCCCAGTCCTGATTGTCATTGAGGGGAAACAGCTGTCGGGCCTGGGCGCGCACCTTGTAATATTCGGCGTCGCTGCCGGGCACCGCAGTCTCCAGCGACAGGCGCTGGTAATTACCGGCAGTGGGCATGATGCCCCGATTGAGGTTGTTGCGTGTCCAACTGGCGGTCAGCTTCAAGGCCTGGGAGTCCTCGCCCTGGTCCAGGACATACTGCTGGATCTCCTGAGCGGTATCGCGATAGGTCTTGATGGTCAGATCCTCCACCGCGGCGCCGAAATTGAGACGGGTAATCTCATTGATCGGATAGCCGAAATTGATCCCCGCGCCGTAGGCGTCGGTGGAATAGGTGGAGATATCGGAATCTTCGTAGTCGGTCTCTCGATAGTAAAAATTATAGCCACGAGAGATACCGTCGAGGGTCCAGTAAGGGTCGGTGAAACCGAAGTTGACGCTGGTGAAAGTGTCACTGCGCTGGGCGCCGACATTCACCCGGTTGCCGGTCCCCAGGAAATTGCTCTGGGAGAGGCCCACGCCGTAAATGACACCGGCGCTCTGGGAAAAACCAACGCTGGCGGAGACGGAGCCTGAGGGCTGCTCCTCCACGGTGTAGGTGACGTCTAGCTTGTCCGGCTCACCTGCCACCGGGCGCGTTTCCACATCCACCTCACGGAAGAAGCCCAGTCGCTCGAGACGCTGGCGGGACTGGGTGATCGACTCTGTCGAGGCAGGCGCCCCTTCCAGCTGAATCATCTCGCGGCGCAGCACCTCGTCCTGAGTGGTGGTGTTGCCCACGAACTCAATGCGGCGCACGTAGGCGCGACGCCCGGCATCGATGCGGAAAGCGAGGTCGACAGCGTCGCCATCGACGGAAACCTCGGGAATGCCATCGACGCTGGCGAAGGCAAACCCCTCGGCTCCCAGCCGCGCACGCAGCGCCTCGGAGGAGGTGGTCACATCGCTGCGGGAAAATACCTGGCCCGGCTCCACGGCCAGCAGGTCACGCGCTTCACGCTCGCTGATCTGCAGGTCACCCACGAAGCGCACGTCGCCGATTCGGTACTGGCGACCCTCGTTGAGGTTGACGGTAATGAAGATCTGCGACTTGTCCGGACTGATCGAGACCTGGGTCGAGTCGACGTTGAAGTTGACGTAGCCGCGATCCAGATAGAAGGAGCGAAGGCGTTCCAGATCGCCGGCCAGTGCCTCGCGAGAGTACTCATCCTGGGAGAACCAGCCGAAGAGTCGGCCAGGACGATCGTTGAGCTCGAAGACGTCGCGCAGGGTGTCGTCATCGAAGTCACGGTTGCCGACGAGGTTGATCTGACGAATGCGTGCCACGGCGCCCTCGTTGATCGTCACGTCAACCTGCACGCGACCTTCATCGATCTCACTTACGCTGGTCTCGATGCTGGCGCTGTAGCGGCCCTGCCCCTGGTAGACGCCCTCCAGCTCGCGCTGAATCTCCTCCAGAGTAGAGAGCTGCAACACTTCGCCTTCTGCCAGGCCGGCCTGGCGCAAGCCCTGGCGCAGCGCTTCATCACCAATCTGGCTATTGCCGCTGATGTTAAGGCGGCTGATGGTCGGGCGCTCCACCACCTGGATGATCAGCACGTCGCCGTCACGAGCGAGGCTGATATCTTCGAACATCCCGGTGGCGAACAGGCTGCGGGTCGCTTCGGCCAGCTCACGGTCATCGACGCGGTCGCGAGCGCTGACAGGGAAGGCGTTGAAGACGGAGGCGGCGGAAACTCGTTGCAAGCCTTCTACACGAATGTCCGAAACCTCGAAGGATTGGGCCTGGGCCGTGCCGGCCCCGACGAGCAGCAGTGCCGCAAGTCCGATGGTCTTGATTTTCATGCAGTCGATTCGCTCGCGTTGATCTGCCAAACCTGTCCAGACAGGCACCATATACATTTGTGCGACCCACTGACAAGGCAGAGGCCTTGAACCAGTAAACGGCACTGCCGGCGAGGGGCGTCGGGGAAGGGCAATCCCTAGCCACCTTGCTCTGTGCAGTCGCTCAGGCCATGCGTCACCATAACCGCATTAGATCAAAATAGATTGCCATCAGCATCAGGGAGCCCACCAGCGCAAGACCGATACGCAACCCGATCGCCTGGACCTGCTCGGAAACCGGACGCCCGCGGACCACTTCCATGAAATAGTAGAGCAAGTGGCCACCGTCGAGCACAGGGATCGGTAAAAGGTTGAGCACGCCAAGACTGATGGAGAGATACGCCAGGAAGCTGACGAAACTCTCCAGGCCCGCCCGCGCTGAGTCGCCCGATATCTGGGCGATGGTGATCGGCCCCGAGAGATTCGAGGGCGAGATCAACCCCACCAGCATCTTACGGATAGCGTCCAGTGTCAGCAGAGTCATCTCGCCGGTCCGCGACACGGCCTCGCCGACCGCCGCTATTGGGCCGTAGCGGATCTCGCGAAGGTATTCCTCGGGCCACTCCACCGACGCCACCCCGGTGCCGATGTAGCCGATGGACACGCCTTCTTCCAGTTCATTGCGGCCGGGGGTGACGGACAGCCTTAGTCGCTCGTCATCCCGAGACACCTCCAGCATCAGCGAATCGCCAGGGCTGGCACGCACGATATCCACAAAGTGCATCCAGTCGTCGACCGGCGCGCCATCCACGGTGAGAACCTTGTCGCCGGACTGCAGACCTGCAGCGTCGGCGGCCTCACCGGGCACCAGCTGTCCTATCACCGCCGGTAAAGGCGGGCGCCACGGGGTAACGCCGAGGCTTGGTAGCGGCTGGGGCGGATCCTGGCGCACCAGCCAGTTCTCCACCGGCAGACGGTACTCGCGAGAATCGGCGGAAGCATCGGAACGAGCATCAACGCGCAGTTCCCCGCTCATGCCGATGGCGGCGACCAGTTTGAGATTGATCTCATCCCAGCCGCGCACTGTCTCCCCACGCACGGCAACGATCTCCTGGCCAGGAGTAAGCCCGCCTCGCTCCGCGGGCGAGCCCGGCTCGACGCTGCCGATCATCGGCGCCACCGCCGTGGTACCCACCACGAACAACGCCCAGTAGGCCACGATGGCGAGCAAGAAGTTGGCCAAGGGGCCCGCAACAACAATGGCGATACGCTGCCACACCGTCTTGCGATTGAAGGCCTGGTCGAGCTGCTCCTCAGGCACGGGGGCTTCACGCTCGTCGAGCATCTTCACGTAGCCGCCCAGCGGGATGGCGGCTACGACAAACTCGGTGCCGTAGCGGTCATGGCGAGACCAGATCGGCTTGCCGAAGCCCACCGAAAAGCGCAGCACCTTGACGCCACAACGTCTGGCCACCCAGAAGTGACCGAACTCGTGAAAGGTAATCAGCAGGCCCAGCACCACGATAACGGCCAAGATATTCTGAATCAGGCCCAAGTCAGTCTCCTCCGGGGGTCGGGTTGGGTAGGCATCGGCTCAGTGGCCTGCCAGCAAGGCGGTTGCGGCACGTCGCGCCCTGGCATCGGCCTCAAGCACCGCCTCGAGGTCGCAAACAGACTCGAATGGCTCGGCGTCCTGGACCCTGGCCACGAGATCGGCAATCCCGGTGAAGGAAAGCCGACCGTCGAGAAAGGCCTCCACCGCCACCTCGTTGGCGGCATTGAGTACCGCAGGAGACGTACCTCCTGCGGCCATGGCCTCCCGGGCCAGCCTCAGACAGGGAAAGGCGACCTCGTCAGGTATCTCGAAGTCGAGCCGTGCCACCTGGAAGAGGTCCAGCGCCGCCACGCCGGCATCGATGCGATCCGGCCAGCCCAGCCCGTAGGCGATGGGGGTGCGCATATCGGGATTGCCCAGCTGAGCGATCACCGAACCGTCGCTGAAGGCGGCCATGGAATGGATCACGCTCTGGGGGTGCACCACCACCTGGACCTGTTCGGGTCGCGCATCGAACAGCCAGCATGCCTCTATCAACTCAAGCCCCTTGTTCATCAGGGTGGCACTGTCCACCGAAATCTTGCGCCCCATGGACCAGTTGGGGTGGGCGCAGGCCTGATCAGGCGTGACCTGTTCCAGGGCTTCCGCTGACCAGCCCCGAAAGGGGCCACCGGAAGCGGTAAGCAGCAGCTGAGTCACGCCGTGGCGAGCCAGGCCGCCTCGATGCTCAGTGGGTAGACACTGGTAGATGGCATTGTGTTCGGAATCGATGGGCAATAGGATCGCCCCACTCTTGGCCACCGCCTCCATGAACAGCGACCCGGACATCACCAGGGCCTCCTTGTTGGCAAGGAGCACGCGCTTGCCGGCATGCACGGCGGCGAGGGTGGGCAGGAGCCCCGCAGCGCCGACGATGGCCGACATTACCACGTCCACGTCGCTGGCCTCGGCAGCCGCCACCAGGGCAGCCGGTCCGCTTTCGACCTCGGTGGCCACGCCCGCCTCGGCCAGGTGCGCGCGCAACCAGGTGGCATCACGCTCATCGCCAAGCACCGCCAAGGCGGGACGGTGGGTAAGGCAAAGCGCCAGCAGAGGCTCCCTTGAACGGTGGGCAGTCAGCGCATGGATCCGGTATCGCTCGGGATGACGGGCGATGACGTCCAGAGTGCTGGTGCCGATGGAACCGGTGGCCCCCAGCACGGTGACCGCCTGTCGACGTTGAACATTCTTCTGTTTCGACGACACGCTAGAGCACCCCCATCAACAGCAGGGCAAACAGAGGCAGCGCCGCGGTGAGGCTGTCGATGCGGTCAAGCACGCCGCCATGGCCGGGCAACAGCTGGCTGGAGTCTTTGATCCCGCGGTAGCGCTTGAGCATGCTCTCCAGCAGATCTCCCAGCACCGAGACCAGGGTCACCGCCAAGGTTGCCAACAGCAGGGCCAGACCACCGCCAAGCCCAAGCCCTTGCCAGGCGCCGAAGATCAGGGCCAGCACCGCGGTAGCGGCCAGGCCGCCAGCCACGCCTTCCCAGCTCTTGCCGGGGCTCACGCTCGGTGCCAGCTTGCGGTGGCCGAAGGCGCGGCCGGCGAAGTAGGCGCCAATATCGGCACACCACACCAGCAGCAGCACGAAGAGTAACCATGCAGCGCCGGTATCGCGTAGTACATTGAGGCCCACCCAGGCCGGCAGAAGCACCCACAGGCCCATGGCCAGGCGCCGCGGGGACGACTGCCATTGCCCCCCTCGGGCGGGGTAGTGAACGACCCAGTAAAGATTGACCAGCCAACCGGCGACCCCCAGCCACAGCGGCCAAGCGGCAAGAGCCGCGCCGCTGAGCCACAGCATCAGCATGATCACAGCCAGCACGCCCACCAGCATCAGCCGGTGATCGCGCCGGCTGATGCCTGCCAGGTTGGTCCATTCCCAGCCGGCCAGCAGCACGACGCCAGCAGTGAACAAGGCAAAGAGACTGCCGGAAAGGCCGAACAGGCCGGCCAGCATTAGCGGCGCCAACCAGGCTGCGGTGATGATGCGCTGTCTAAGCACCTTGTTGCGCCTCGATCTGTTCGTCAGTCATTCCGAAGCGACGCTGACGACGCTGAAAGTCGTCCAGCGCCAGATCGAAGGCTTCAGCGTCGAAGTCGGGCCACAGGCACGGGGTAAAGTGCAGCTCGGCATACGCCAGTTCCCAGAGAACAAAGTTGGAAATGCGCTGTTCTCCGCTGGTGCGGATGCACAGATCTACCGACGGAACATCGGCCAGACTCAGCTCGTCGGCGAAAGCGGCTTCATCGATTAATGAGGGGTCAAGCTCACCGGCGGCAACGCGCTCCCCCAAACGACGCGCCGCCCGCGCCAGATCCCAGTGTCCGCCGTAATTGGCGGCGATCACCAGGTGCAGGCGGGTGTTATCGCGGGTCTTCGCTTCGGCTCGGGCGATATGTTTCCTGATCGACTCCGAGAAGGCGGAAAGATCACCAATCACGGAGAGGCGGATGCCATTCGCGTGAAGTTTTGTCACCTCGCGCTTGAGCGCCAGCAGAAACAGCTCCATCAGCGCACTTATCTCAGCCCGGGGGCGCTTCCAGTTCTCGCTGGAGAAAGCGAACAGGGTCAGGGTCTCGACCCCGCGCTCAGCAGCGCGGCGAATGGTGGCGCGAACCGCCTCAACGCCGGCGTGATGGCCGCGCACACCTGAAAGGCCGCGCGCTCTCGCCCAGCGGTTGTTGCCATCCATGATGATCGCCACATGGCGAGGCAGCGCGTCTTTCGAGTTGGCGAGCTTGCCTTCCGTGGCGCTGGGATCTGAGGTAGGCGGTGACGTCATGGGGTCTCGCATCGGGGAGTGGGGGCTCAAGACGGGAGGCCGCCCTCCTGGCGGCCCCTCGGCGCTCCTCAGATCTGCATCAAGTCATGTTCCTTGGATTCCAGCATGCCGTCGATCTCGGCGATGAACTTGTCGGTGAGTTTCTGAATCGCATCCTCGGCCTGGTGCTGCTCATCCTCGGAGATTTCCTTCTCCTTGAGCAGCGACTTGGTATCGCCGTTGGCATCACGACGCACGTTGCGCACCGCCACTCGGGCGTGCTCGGCCTCGGCGCGAGCCTGCTTGATGTAGCCCTTGCGCGTCTCCTCAGTGAGCATCGGCATCGGCACGCGAATGTTGTTGCCGGCGGTAGACGGGTTCAAACCGAGATCGGAGGTCATGATGGCCTTCTCGATCTTGGGCACCATGTTCTGCTCCCAGGGCACCACGGAAAGAGTGCGGGCATCTTCGGTATTGATGTTCGCCACCTGGTTCAAGGGCACCTGACTGCCGTAGTAGTCCACGGTAACCGAATCCAGGATGCTGGAATGGGCACGCCCGGTACGAATCTTGTTCAGGTTGCCTTGAAGAGCTTCAACGCTCTTCTTCATGCGGGCTTCCGCATCCTTCTTGATGTCATTGATCACGATATCAACCTCTGTCTATCAGCGTGCCTTCCTCGCCGCCAACCACCAGATTGAGCAGGGCGCCGGGCTTGTTCATATTAAAGACGCGGACCGGCATGTCATGGTCACGCACCAGGCAGATGGCGGTCAAATCCATGATGCCGAGCTTCTGGTCCAGGGCATCGTCATAGCTGAGCTGATGGTACTTGACCGCGTCAGCATGCTTGACCGGGTCCTTGTTGTAGACCCCGTCCACCTTGGTGGCCTTGACTACCACGTCGGCGTCGATCTCGATTCCGCGCAGGCAGGCCGCGGAATCGGTGGTAAAGAAGGGGTTGCCGGTACCGGCGGAGAACAGTACCACATCCCCGGAAGTCAGATAGCGGATGGCGGTGCGGCGATCGTAGTGTTCCACTACGCCGCTCATGGGAATGGCAGACATCACTCGCGAGCGAATATTGGAACGTTCCAGGGCATCACGCATGGCCAGGGCATTCATGACCGTGGCCAGCATACCCATGTGGTCGCCCGTGACCCTATCCATGCCCGCTGCGTGCAGGGCGGCACCGCGGAACAGGTTGCCGCCGCCGACCACGATGCCGACCTGCACCCCGATCCCTACCAGCTGGCCGATCTCCAGAGCCAGGCGATCGAGCACTTTGGGGTCGATGCCAAACTCGGCATCGCCGGTCAACGCCTCGCCGGAGAGCTTGAGCAGGATTCGCTTGTACTTCGACTTGTCGGAACGGACCTTGGGCGGCGTCTCGACGTGATCGGTGGTAGGCATGGCTGTCTCCTGGGCATCAGCGGTGGCATGTCGGGTGGCCTGTGTAGTGGCCGGATACGCGAAAGCGTGCGCTCGCGCGCACGCCATCATCCTGCGGGAACATCTGGCCTCAGCTGCGCTTGGCCTGCTCCATGACTTCCTTGGCGAAGTCGACCTCTTCCTTCTCGATACCCTCGCCCACTTCGAACCGCGTGAAACCGAGAACCTCGCCGCCGGCTGCCTTGACGAACTCGGCCACACTCTGGTCCGGGTTCTTGACGAAGGGCTGCTCGGTCAGGCTGACCTCGGCCAGGTATTTCTTCAGGCGACCCTGGACCATCTTCTCGGCGATGTTCTCGGGCTTGCCGGCCATATCGGGCTGGGCGAGGATAATTTCCTTTTCCTTGTCCAGCTGCTCCTGGGGCATGTCCTCGGGACGTGCCACGGCCGGGTTGATGGCGGCGACGTGCATGGCGACGTCCTTGGCCGCCTCCGCGTTTCCGCCCTTCAGCACGGTCAGAACGCCGATACGGCCGCCGTGGACGTACTCACCCACCAGGCCACCCTCGCCGGCCTCGACGACAACACTGCGGCGCACGCCGATGTTCTCTCCGATCTTCTGCACCAGCTGTTCGCGAGCCGTCTCGAGATCACCGGACATGACCGCGGCCACGTCTTCGCTCTTGGCCGCGAAGAAGGCGTCAACGATCTTGGTAGCAAAGTCCTTGAAGTTATCATCGCGAGCGACAAAGTCGGTCTCGGAGTTGATTTCGACCATCACGCCGTAGCTGCCGTCGTCCGCCACGCGGGTCACCACGGTGCCCTCGGCGGCGGTACGGTCGGCCTTCTTGGCGGCCTTGAGGCCTGAGCTCTTGCGCAGGTTCTCGATGGCGACTTCGATGTCACCGTCGGTTTCGGTGAGGGCCTTCTTGCACTCCATCATGCCGAGCCCGGTACGCTCGCGCAGTTCCTTGACCTGGGAGGCGCTGATAGCTGCCATGGGGTTTACCTCTGGATCTGTTTGTCAACGGATGGCGGACCCGTCGCTGGGACGAATCCGGCGAATACTGAGAAAAAAGGGGGCCGCGGCCCCCTTCTCATCTGGCCGGCCAACCTGGGGCCAACCGCCGTGGCGACGGCCACCTTGGGCGACCGCGACCGACCAGACGGGCCACGATCACTCGGCGGCGCTGTCGCTTTCCTGAACGGCTTCGTCGGTCACTTCGACGAATTCGTCAGGGCGTCCTTCCTTCGCACGGGCACAGGCGTCGGCGATGGCCATGACGTAGATCTGAATGGCGCGGATGGAGTCATCGTTGCCCGGGATCACGTAGTCGACGCCGTCCGGGTTGGAGTTGGTATCCACCACGCCGATGACCGGTATGCCCAGCTTGTTCGCCTCGTTGATGGCGATGCGCTCGTGGTCCACGTCGATCACGAACAGGGCGTCGGGCAGGCCACCCATCTCCTTGATACCGCCGATGGAACGCTCGAGCTTGTCCTGCTCGCGGGTCGCCATCAGGACTTCCTTCTTGGTCAACTTCTCGAAGGTGCCGTCCTCGCGCATGGTCTCGAGGTCGCGCAGCCGCTTGATGGACTGGCGGATAGTCTTGTAGTTGGTCAGCATGCCACCCAGCCAGCGGTGGTTGACATAGGGCTGACCGGCACGCTTGGCCTCTTCCTTGATGATCTTGCTGGCGCTGCGCTTGGTGCCAACGAACATGACCTTGTTGTTGGACGCGGCCATCTTCTCGACCACGTCAATGGCCTCGTTGAGGGCCGGCAAGGTATGCTCGAGGTTGATGATGTGGATCTTGTTACGGGCGCCGAAGATGAACTTGCTCATCTTCGGATTCCAGTATTTGGTCTGGTGACCGAAGTGAGCGCCTGCTTTGAGCAGGTCACGCATATTAACGTGTGCCATGGATGACTCCTGGAAAATCGGGTTAGGCCTCCACGCACCCCATGGATCCGACCGCCGCATCATCGAGAGATGACCACGACAGCACCCGGGACCATGTGCCGGTGCATGTGTGATTTCAAGGCGTTGCATTGAATTAGGCCGTCCTGCCAACGCTCTCCATATGACCCTCACGGCGAAGCTTCGACGCGGGGGGTAGATGAGAGACGGGCGATTGCAGGAAGACGCGCAGCTTTATACCATGGATCATGCGCAAGTTGAAGTCGCCAGGGCGACCCCACCTCCTACCCCTCGAGATTCCATGAACGTACCCATCAAGACGCCCGACGAGATCGAGAAGATGCGCGAAGCCGGCCGTCAGGCCGCCAGTGTGCTGGAAATGATCACCCCTTTTGTCAAGGCTGGCATCACCACCGGTGAGATCGACCGCCGCTGCCACGCCTATATCGTCGACGAGCTAGGCTCCACCCCTGCCCCGCTGGACTACCACGGCTTTCCCAAATCGGTGTGCACCTCCATCAACCATGTGGTGTGCCACGGCATCCCCGACGACAGCAAGACGCTGAAGAAGGGCGACATCATGAACCTGGACATCACCGTGAAGACCGCCGACGGCTATCATGGCGACTCCAGCGTGATGTTCGTGATCGGCGAGACCATCCAGGGTGAGCGGCTGTGCCGCGTCACCCAGGAGTGCCTATATCGCAGCATCGCGCTCGTCCGTCCGGGCGCTCGACTCTCCACGCTTGCCCGCGCCATCCAGGGCCACGCCGAGGCCAGCGGCTACTCGGTAGTGCGTGACTTCTGCGGCCACGGCATTGGTGCCGGCTTCCACGAGGAGCCCCAGGTGCTGCACTACGATGGCTACGCCCCCGAGGCGGATATCGAACTGGCTGCCGGCATGTGTTTTACCATCGAGCCGATGATCAACGTCGGCGATTCCCGCACCAAGGTACTGCGCGACGGCTGGACCGCCATCACCAAAGACCGCAGCCTCTCCGCTCAGTGGGAGCACACCCTGCTGGTGACTGAGACCGGCGTCGAGGTGCTCACCGTGCGCCGCGACGAAGACCTCTCCTTCCTCGAGCGCTAACACCATGCTGCTCCACCATTACCGCTTCTCCCCCGACGAGGGCCTGTTCGACGCCGACGCCTTCCGCGCTGAACTCGCAGGCAGCCGCTCGCCCATCGCCCCCTTCAAGGCGGCGCTGCGCGAGATCCAGGACCGGCTCGACGGACGCTTCCGGGAGGGCGCTGACATCCGCGACCTGATCCATGGCCGCGCCTGGTGCCTGGATCAGCTGCTGACGGTGGCCTGGGAGCAGCATGACTGGCCAGACAGCGGGGTGGCACTTCTCGCGGTAGGCGGCTACGGCCGTGGGGAGTTGCACCCTCACTCCGACGTCGACCTGCTGCTACTGCTCGAGCACGACGACGATGCGCCCTACCGGGAGTCGCTGACCGCCTTTATCACTTTTCTGTGGGACATTGGCCTGGAGATAGGTCACAGCGTCAGATCGCTATCCGATTGCGAACGCGAGGCCGAAGCCGACGTCACGGTGATCACCAATCTTCTGGAAAGTCGCACCGTCGCCGGCCCGGAAAGATTGCGCGCCGCCATGAAAGGTCGCCTCTCTCCTGCTCGGCTATGGCCCGCCGACCGTTTCTTCGAGGCTAAGTGGCAGGAGCAGATCAGTCGCCATCACCGCTTCAACAACTCCGAGTATCATCTTGAGCCCAACATCAAGAGCTCTCCCGGCGGCCTGCGCGACATCCAGATGATCGGCTGGGTGGCCAAGCGTTACTTTGGCAGCCAGCGCTATGAAGACCTGGTGGCCAACGGCTTCATGAACGACCCCGAGCTGCGCATCCTCAGCCAGGGCCAGGCGTTCCTGTGGCAAGTGCGCTACGCCCTGCATATGCTTACCGGCCGCGCCGAAGACCGCCTGCAGTTCGACCACCAGCGCACCATCGCCGAGCTGTTCGGCTTCCGCGACAGCCCGGAGCGACTGGCCGTCGAGCAGTTCATGAAGCGCTACTATCGCCACGTGACGGCGTTGGCCGGGCTCAACGACATGCTGCTTCAACACTTCAACGAGGCGATTCTCCACGCCGGCGAAGAGCTCGAGACCGCTGCACTCAACGACCGCTTCGAGATACGCGGCGGCTACATCCAGGCGCGCTCGCGTAACGTCTTTCGGGACCGTCCCGCAGCGCTGCTGGAGCTCTTCCTGCTGATGGCCGAACATCCGGAAATCGAGGGAGTGCGCGCCGACACCATCCGCCTGATTCGCGATCACCGCCACCTGATGGACGACCTCTACCGGGACGACGTGCGTCACCAGAGCCTGTTCATGGAACTGCTGCGCTCAGGCGGCAACGTGGCCCGCCAGCTGCGCCGCATGAACCGCTACGGGGTGCTGGGCAAGTATCTGCCGGAGTTCGGCCGCGCCGTGGGGCTGATGCAGCACGACCTCTTCCACATCTACACGGTCGACGCTCACACCCTGCGACTGCTGAAATGCATCCACGGCTTTCGCAAACCCGAGGCACGCGAGACCTTCCCGGTGGCCGCCGCCCTGATTCACCAGTTGCCCAAGCTGGAGCTCCTGTGGATCGCCGGACTTTATCATGATATCGGCAAGGGACGCGGCGGCGACCACTCGCTCCTTGGCGCCCGGGACGTCGAGGTCTTTGCCGAACGCCACGGCCTGTCGACCCGCGACACTCGCCTGGTGAGCTGGCTGGTGGAGCACCATCTGACCATGTCGATGGTGGCTCAGAAGCGTGACACCACCGACCCCGACGTCATTGCCGACTTCGCCCGCCTGGTGGGAGACGAGACCCGTCTCGACTATCTCTACGTCCTCACGGTGGCCGACATCAACGCCACCAACCCGACGCTATGGAACGGCTGGCGCGCCTCCCTGCTGCGCCAGCTCCACGCCGAGACCAAACGCGCCCTGCGCCGCGGCCTCGAGAACCCGCTGGAGCGAGACGACTGGGTCAACGAGACCCGCGGCGAGGCGCTTTCGCTGCTGGCCGCGGTGGGCGCCAACATGGCCAGCGTGGAGCACCTGTGGGAGTCGCTCGGCGAAGAGTACTTCCTGCAGTACGCTCCCAGCGAGATCGCCTGGCAGACCCAGGGCATCCTGGCCCACGGCGGCAGCCAGCTGCCGCTGATCCTGATCAGCGCTCCCGTCGACGACATGGCCGAGGGTGGCACCAAGGTCTTCATCCACACCCGTTCGGTGGACGACCTCTTCGCCGCCACCGCCGCGGCCCTGGACCAGCTCGGGCTCTCCATCCACGACGCCCGCATCGCCACCTCCAGCAGCGACTGGACGCTCAACACCTTCATCGTGCTCGACGACCATGGCAAGGCGATTCGCGACCCCGCCCGCATCGAGGAGATCCGCGCCCATCTCGTGGAAGAACTCGACGACCCCGACGACTACCCGCAGATCGTCACCCGACACACGCCGCGCCAGCTGCGCCACTTCCGGGTACCCACCGAAGTGATCATCGAGCAGGACCCGGCCAACGACCGCACGCTTCTGGAATTGATCGCACCCGATCGTCCCGGTCTGCTGGCCCGGGTCGGACAAATCTTCATGGAGCAGGACATCGCCCTCTCCGCGGCCAAGATCGCCACCCTGGGCGAAAAGGTAGAAGACGTTTTCTTCATCACCGACAAGGCAGGACGACCGCTCATCGATCCCGAACGCCAGGCGCAGCTGCGACAACGGCTGGTGGAGGTCCTGGATGTCTCTGGCTAGGCCCGTTTGAGGCCTACCCCGGGCTTCCCTATAATCAAATCCCTTCCGATCACGATAACGATCCACCACAACGACGCCCGAGGCCACGGCCGGCGAGGCGCGCCTGGATACCCATGAATCCCGATCTCGACGCCCTCAAGCCCTATCCCTTCGAGAAGCTCGCCGACCTCAAGGCCGGCGTGACGCCCCCCGAGGGGCTGTCCCATATCCCGCTGACCATCGGCGAGCCTCAGCACGCGCCCTACCCCGCGGCACTGGCCACCCTGGTCGAGCACCAGACCGAGTTCGCCCGCTACCCGGCCACCGCCGGCCTTCCCGAGCTGCGCGCGGCCATCGCCGGCTGGGCGACTCGGCGCTTCGGGCTCGCGGGCCTCGATCCCGAGACCCAGGTGCTGCCGGTGAACGGCACCCGCGAGGCGATCTTTGCCTTCGTGCAGGCTGCGCTGGATCGCACCCGCCCGGCCAAGGTGGCGGTGCCCAACCCGTTCTATCAGATCTACGAGGGCGCCACCCTGTTGGCCGGAGGGGAACCCCTCTATCTGGACTGCAGCGCCGAGAACGGCTTTCGACCGGATTTCGATGCTGTGCCCGCCGACATCTGGCGCCATGTCCAAATCGTCTTTCTATGCTCCCCGGGCAATCCCACCGGCGCAGTAACGCCGCTGGCAGAGTTCCAGAAACTGATGGCACTGGCCGACGAACACGACTTTCTCATCGCCTCGGACGAGTGCTATTCGGAGCTCTATCTGGACGAAGCGACTCCGCCACCGGGACTGCTGGAGGCCTGTGCATCGCTTGGCCGCCATGACTATCGGCGCTGCCTGGTATTCCACTCGCTCTCCAAGCGCTCCAACCTGCCGGGGCTACGCTCCGGCTTTGTGGCCGGCGATGCCGCACTGATCGCTCCCTTCAAGCGCTATCGCACCTACCATGGCTGCGCCATGGCGCTGCCGGTGCAGCACGCCTCGATCACCGCCTGGAGCGACGAAGCCCATGTCCGCGCCAACCGCGACGCCTACCGCGAGAAATTCGCCGCCGTCACCGACATCCTGGCCCCGGTGATGGCATTCCCCACGCCGGAGGCAAGCTTCTACCTGTGGCCGGCGGTGCCCGGCAGCGACGACGAGGCCTTTACCCGAGCGCTGTTCGCCGAGGAGCACGTCAGCGTGCTGCCCGGCAGCTACATGGGGCGCCCGGGCGCCAACGGCATCAATCCCGGCGCCGGGCGACTGCGCCTGGCGCTGGTCGCCGAGGTGCAACCCACCGTGGAAGCGGCGCACCGCATCCGCCGATTCATCGAGAGGAGTCTGTGATGTTCACCCTGTACGGCATCAAGAACTGCGACACCTGCCGCAAGGCCCGCAAGGCGATGGACGGCTCCGGCGTTCCTTATCAGTATCATGACCTGCGCGAAGATGGCCTCTCCGCCGCACTGCTCGAGCATATTCTCGAGAAGGTGCCGGTGGTGGAGGCTATCAACAAGCGCAGCACCACCTGGCGCGACCTCCCCGATGAGGAAAAGCAGGAGGTGGACGCCAACAAGGCCCGCGAGTTGCTCCTCGCCAACCCTACCCTACTCAAACGTCCCCTTCTCGACACCGGCGAGGAGATCATCGTCGGCTACCGCGACGGTGACTACGACAACCTGAACGGCTAGCCCCCTAACACGTTGCCGGGCCGCCTGGCAGGCGGCCCGTTTCCCTTTACATACGCCATCTCCACAAGGACACAGACATGCTCAGCTTTGCACTCGGCATCGGCACCCAGAACACCCAGGGCGACTGGCTGGAAATCTACTATCCTGCCCCCCTGTTCCACCCTGAGGCCAGCCTGACCGAAGCGGCCACCAGGGTGCTCGACGCTCCCGCCGGCAATGCCTCGGTGAGCTTTCTGCCCGAGCAGTGTGCAGCGCTGGCCAAGGCCCTGCGCGAGGCCGGCCATGTCGACCAGGCGGAGCTGGCCGAATCGTTTGCCACCAGCACCCGCCCGCTGGTGGCCATGTTCCTGGAAAAGGATGGCGCTCCGGCGTCGGCGCCCGAGGTCTACCTCAAGCTGCATCTGCTTTCCCATCGCCTGGTGAAACCCCACGGCCTTGACCTGACTGGCATGTTCGGCCTGCTGCGCAACGTAGCCTGGAGCAGCGAGGGTCCCATCGACATCGAGGAGCTTCCCGCTCGCCGCCTCAAGGCGCGCCTCGCCGGTCGCCCTCTCTCCGTGGACTGCGTCGACAAGTTCCCCAAGATGACCGACTACGTGGTGCCGGGTGGCGTGCGCATCGCCGACACCGCAAGGGTGCGCCTTGGCGCCTATCTGGGCGAGGGCACCACCGTGATGCACGAGGGCTTCGTCAACTTCAATGCCGGCACCGAAGGCCCCGGCATGATCGAGGGCCGCATCTCCGCCGGCGTGATGGTCGGCAAGGGCTCGGATCTTGGCGGCGGCTGCTCGACCATGGGCACCCTGTCCGGCGGTGGAAACATCGTCATCAAGGTGGGCGAGGGCTGCCTGATCGGTGCCAACGCCGGCATCGGCATCCCGCTGGGCGACCGCTGCACCGTGGAGGCCGGCCTCTACCTGACCGCCGGCGCCAAGGTCGCCCTGCTCGACGACCAGGGTCAGGAGGTCAAGACCGTGGCTGCTCGGGAACTGGCCGGCCAGGACGACCTGCTGCTGCGTCGCAACTCTCGGAACGGCCGCATCGAGTGCCTGACCAACAAGAGCGCCATCGCGCTCAACGAGGCACTGCATGCCCACAACTGATCCGTCCGGTCTTTCCCCCACCCTGCAGCTCGCCTTCGATCTGCTCCGACGCCCCTCGGTCACGCCGGACGACCTGGGCTGCCAGGACCTGATGGTCGCCCGTCTCGAGGCGCTCGGTTTTCATATCGAGCGCCTGCCCTTCGGTGACGTGGAGAACTTCTGGGCCACCCGCGGCCACCACGGCCCGCTGCTGGCCTTCGCCGGCCATACCGACGTAGTCCCCAGCGGTCCTTACACCCGCTGGGACTTCCCGCCCTTCGAGCCCTGCATCGACGATGACGGCATGCTCAGGGGTCGCGGCGCCGCCGACATGAAAGGCAGTCTGGCGGCCATGGTGACCGCCGTGGAGCGCTTCGTATCGGCCCACCCGGACCACCACGGCCAGATCGGCTTTCTGATCACCTCCGACGAGGAGGGGCCCGCGGTGGATGGCACGCGCGCCGTGGTCGAGCACCTGCGCGAGCGCCACGAGCGGCTCGACTACTGTATCGTCGGCGAGCCCTCCTCCACCGCCCGGCTGGGGGATGTCATCAAGAACGGCCGACGCGGCTCCTTGGGGGGCAAACTTCACATCCGGGGCGTGCAGGGCCACGTGGCCTATCCCCATCTGGCGCGCAACCCCATCCACCAGGCGATGCCGGCGCTGGATGCGCTGACCCGTGAACACTGGGACGGCGGCAACGACTTCTTCCCGGCTACCAGCTTCCAGGTGTCCAACATCCGCTCCGGGACCGGCGCCACCAACGTCATCCCCGGCGAGGTGGAAGTGGTGTTCAACTTCCGCTTCTCCACCGAGCTGACCCATGAACGGCTGCAGGAGCGCACGGCCGCAATCCTCGACGCCCATGGGCTCGAGTACCACCTGGATTGGACACTGAACGGCGCTCCCTTCCTCACCGCCGAGGGCGAACTGGTCCAAGCGGCCATGCTCGGCGTGGAGGAAGTGATGGGGCATCGGCCAGAGCTATCCACTTCGGGGGGCACGTCGGATGGCCGCTTTATCGCCACCCTGGGCAGCCAGGTGGTGGAACTGGGCCCGCTCAACGCCACCATCCACCAGGTCAACGAGCGTATTCGTGCCGCCGACCTGGATGAGCTCAGCCGAGTCTACGAGGCAATCCTGAAGCATCTTTTTATCCACGGCAGTGCCCGACCCTGAGGCCGACATGACATCCGATAGCCAACCGCGCTACCCCGATATCGAGATCTACCTGGCAAAGGCTCCCGTCGAGGCGCTCGACGAGTGGCTCGGTGCCGCCATCGGCGCCGAGCCACTGGCGCCCGCCGGCAAGGGCCAGTGGCGCACCCGTGGCCATCACGACGGCGTGGAGGTCCCGGTGCTGCTGGTGGAGAAGGCCGCCGATGGCTTCGCCAGCCTCTGGTTCGACAGCCCCGCCACGAGCTGGGAGAACGATGCGGCCTGCGCCCGATCCGCCGCCACCCATCTGGGTTGCGAGGTGCGCTGCTCGCTGGGAAGCTGGCATCCTGGCGACGACCCGGACCGCTTCCTGCGGCTGCTGCCCGACGGCAGTGAGGCCGAGATCGACTGGCCGGATTCTGGACGCTGACGCCTGGGCGTTACCAAAAAACAGCGCCCCGCAAATGCGGGGCGCTGCGTCAGTGTCGACAGACGATGTCGAGCAAAGATATCGAGGATCAGGTGATCACCGTCACATCATCGGCCTGAAGACCGCGCTCGTTCTCGATGATGTGATAGCGAACCTTCTGGCCCTCGGCCAGGGTGCGATGGCCGCGGCCGCGGATGGCACGAAAGTGCACGAAAACATCCTCACCGCTATCGCGGGTGATGAAGCCGTACCCCTTGTTGACGTTGAACCACTTCACCTCGCCGATCTCGCGATCGTCGTTCTCGACCTCGGCCAGATTGACCAGTTGCGGGGTGAGCACATTGACCGCCAGGGTGGCGATCAGCAACATCAGGAAGGCCGCCAGAGCCGCGGCAACATAGACCACGGCAATGCCGCCGACTTCGAGGCTGGCAAACAGCGCCTCGGCCAGGTCGCCGCCGGCGAGATGCACGAACAGGGCAATCAACAGCGGCGCGGGGGCCGCCAGCAGCAGGCTGACCAGGCTGCAACGAAACAAGACCTTGCGATTCATGGACTCGAGTGACTCTCTTGTTGGTGATGAACGTAATAAACAACCACGAGAAGGTGCCACGATGAACGATGACACGCAGCCGGGAGATTCTAGCATGAGCCTGGATCGATCGCCCGATGCCCTCGCCGAGCGCCTCGAGGCCCTCGAGAGCCGGATCGCCTATCAGGAGCACTGGCTGGATACCCTGGACGAAGGGGTCGCCACCCAGGAGCGGCGACTCACCCGACTGGAACGCATCAACGATCTGATGCAGGAGAAGCTGCGCGACCAGCAGCGAGCACTTCAGGAGGGAGATGCGGCGGCGCCAGGCCCCGCAGACGAGATGCCGCCGCATTATTGACTCAAGGGAAAAAGAACAAGCCGCGGCGTCGCGTCACCAAAGGCAGCTACCCCGCGGCTTGACGCTTAGCGCTTACAGGTCATCCAGATAGCGCTCGGCGTCCAGTGCGGCCATGCAGCCGCTGCCGGCGGAAGTGATCGCCTGGCGATAGACGTGATCCATCACGTCGCCGGCAGCAAACACCCCGGGCACGCTGGTGGCGGTGGCATTCCCGTCCAGGCCGGATTTCACCTTGATATACCCGCCGCTCATCTCCAGCTGGCCATCGAAGATACCGGTATTGGGGCTGTGGCCGATGGCGATGAACACGCCCGGGGCGGCCAACTCTTTCGTTTCGCCTGTCTCGGTGGACGTGATGCGCACCCCGGTCACGCCGGTGTTATCGCCCAGCACTTCGTCCAGGGTGTGGTGCCACTCCAGCACCACCTTGCCTTCCTCGGCCTTCTGCAAGAGCTTGTCCTGAAGGATCTTTTCGGCCCGCAGGGTGTCGCGGCGGTGCACCAGGGTAACTTTTGACGCGATGTTGGCAAGGTAGAGCGCCTCTTCCACGGCGGTGTTGCCGCCGCCGACCACCACCACGTCCTGATTGCGGTAGAAGAAACCGTCACAGGTCGCACAGGCCGAGACCCCTTGCCCCATGAACTTCTGCTCGGAGTCCAGGCCCAGATAGCGAGCGCTGGCCCCGGTGGCAATGATCAGCGCATCACAGGTGTAGGTGCCGCTGTCACCCTTGAGGGTGAAGGGGCGCTCTCGCAGTTCCACCTCGTGAATATGGTCGAACAGTACCTCGGTATCGAAGCGTTCGGCGTGGCGCTTCATGCGCTCCATCAGTTCCGGCCCCTGCACGCCGGCATCATCGCCCGGCCAGTTGTCCACGTCGGTCGTCGTGGTCAGCTGACCACCCGCCTGGATGCCGGTGATCAGCAACGGCTTCAGGTTGGCGCGGGCCGCATAGACCGCAGCGGTGTAGCCCGCCGGGCCCGAACCCAAAATGATCAGGCGTTCGTGACGCGCATCGCTCATGAAAAACCTCGTGGCTGGGGATTTCAGTCATAGACGCCATTGTAGCAGCCCAGGCTCGCGACTAGAGCACCTCGTCGTCGCACCCCAGTGTCAGGCTGAAACCCGGCTCAGCGTCGAGACCATCATCGAAGTCAACCTCGATACGTACCTGGATTGGCGCACAGCAGACATGACAATCCTCCCAGGTGAGGTGGCTCCCCTGGGAGGCATCCACCAGCAGATCGAAGGGAGCATCGCAGTAGGGGCAGTGAACCCGCCGCGACGCCAGTTGTTCCTCATGCATGGTGTTTCCCTCGCGCCTGGGCGCTCTGTCAATCAGTGCCGTTAACAATATAGTAAGTAGTGACAATTTCAGCCGTTTCAAGGCGCATCGCCGTTCGGCAGCCCTTGAAAATTGCGCCTATGATAACCAAGTCAGATACACCACCGGGAAGGTTTGTTCACTCCCCGCAAGAGGAGGCATCGATGAGCACCGAGACACCCACGAATATCCTGCAGACGCTGGACGCCGGCGGCCGCACCTTTCACTACCATAGCCTGGCGAAGGCTGCCGAGGCGCTGGGCAGCATCGACCGGCTGCCCATGACCCTGAAGATCCTGCTGGAGAACCAGCTACGTTTCGCCGATGACGACAGCGTTTCCCGTGAGGACATGCAGGCGCTGGTCGACTGGCAGAAAGAGGCCCGCTCCGACCGCGAGATCGGCTACCGCCCGGCGCGGGTGCTGATGCAGGACTTCACCGGCGTGCCCGGCGTGGTGGATCTCGCCTCCATGCGCGCCGCGGTAGAGGCGCTGGGAGAGGATCCCGCGCGCATCAACCCGCTCTCGCCGGTGGATCTGGTGATCGACCACTCGGTAATGGTCGACAACTTCGGCAACCCCACCGCCTTCAGGGACAACGTCGCCATCGAGATGGAGCGCAATCACGAGCGCTACGAGTTCCTGCGCTGGGGCCAACAGGCCTTCGACAACTTCAGCGTGGTGCCACCGGGCACCGGCATCTGCCATCAGGTCAATCTGGAGTACCTGGGCAAGACGGTGTGGACCCGTGAGGAAGACGGCAAGACCCTGGCCTATCCCGACACCCTGGTCGGCACCGACTCCCACACCACCATGATCAACGGCCTGGGCGTGCTCGGCTGGGGCGTGGGCGGTATCGAGGCGGAAGCGGCCATGCTCGGCCAGCCGGTTTCGATGCTGATTCCCGAAGTGATCGGCTTCAAGCTCACCGGTAAGCTGCGCGAGGGCATCACCGCCACCGACCTGGTGCTGACGGTGACCGAGATGCTGCGCAAGAAGGGCGTGGTGGGCAAGTTCGTGGAGTTCTACGGTGACGGCCTCAACGAGCTGCCGCTGGCCGACCGCGCCACCATCGCCAACATGGCCCCGGAGTACGGTGCTACCTGCGGCTTCTTCCCGGTGGACGACGAGACCCTCAACTACCTGCGTCTGACCGGCCGCGAGGACGAACAGGTTGCCCTGGTGGAAGCTTACAGCAAGGCCCAGGGGCTGTGGCGCGAGCCCGGCGCCGAGCCGGTGTTCAGCGACACTCTGGCGCTGGACATGGGCGAGGTGGTGGCGAGCCTGGCCGGCCCCAAGCGTCCCCAGGACCGCGTGGCTCTCAGCGACATGCAGGCCGCCTTCGAAAAGGTGATGGAAGACGACGGCAAGCCAGCCTCCTCCAACGAACGCACCGTCGAGAAGGGAAAGCTGATGTCCGAGGGCGGTCAAACCGCCGTGGGCGTCGGGCGCAGCTTTGATCACGCCGACAGCCAGGATGTCGCCCTGGACGGCGAGCAGTTCAAACTCGATCCGGGTGACGTGGTCATCGCCGCCATCACGTCCTGCACCAACACCTCCAACCCCAGTGTGATGATGGCCGCCGGGCTGGTGGCGCGGAAAGCCCGTGAAAAAGGACTGGATACCCAGCCCTGGGTGAAGACCTCGCTCGCTCCCGGCTCCAAGGTGGTGACCGACTACCTGGCCGCCGCCGGCTTCAACGAAGACCTCGACGCGCTGGGCTTCCATCTGGTGGGCTACGGCTGCACCACCTGCATCGGCAACTCGGGTCCCTTGCCGGCTCCCATCGAGAAGGCGATCGAAGCAGGCGACCTCACCGTGGCCTCGGTGCTCTCGGGCAACCGCAACTTCGAGGGCCGCGTGCATCCGCTGGTCAAGACCAACTGGCTCGCCTCGCCGCCGCTGGTGGTGGCCTATGCCCTCGCCGGCAACGTGCGATGCGACCTGACGAAGGACCCCATCGGCACCGGCAAGGACGGCGAGCCGGTCTACCTCAAGGACATCTGGCCCAGTCAGGCGGAAATCGCCGAGGCGGTAGCCAGGGTCAATACCGAGATGTTCCGCAAGGAGTACGCCGAGGTATTCGAAGGCGACGAGGTCTGGAAGGCCATCGACGTCCCCCAGAGCAAGGTCTACCAGTGGTCTAAAGATTCCACTTATATTCAGCACCCGCCCTTCTTCGAAGGCATGGGCCGTGAGCCCGACGCCATCGGGGACGTCAAGGATGCGCGAATACTCGCCCTGCTGGGAGACTCGGTCACCACCGACCATATCTCGCCGGCCGGCAGCATCAAGCCGGACAGCCCCGCCGGGCGCCACCTGCAGGAGCACGGCGTCAAGCCGGTGGACTTCAACTCCTACGGCTCACGCCGAGGCAACCACGAGATCATGATGCGGGGCACCTTCGCCAACGTGCGCATCAAGAACGAGATGCTCGACGGCGTGGTTGGCGGCGAAACACGCCACGTACCTTCCGGCGAACAGATGGCGATCTACGACGCCGCCATGCGGTACCAGGAAGAGGGCACGCCGCTTGTCGTGATCGCCGGCAAGGAGTACGGCACCGGCTCCAGCCGCGACTGGGCCGCCAAGGGCACCCGCCTGCTCGGCGTGCGAGCCGTGCTGGCCGAGTCCTACGAGCGCATCCACCGTTCCAACCTGATCGGCATGGGCGTGGTGCCCCTGCAGTTCCCCGAGGGCGAGAGCCGCAAGAGCCTGGGTCTCACCGGCGACGAGAAGGTCTCCATCGAGGGGCTCGCCGACCTCACCCCGGGCGGCAAGGTCAAAGTGACCGTGGCGTCCGACAAGGGCGAGAAGAAAATCGAGGCGCTTTGCCGCATCGATACCGCCAACGAGTTGGAGTACTACCGCCACGGCGGCATCCTCCACTATGTGCTGCGCAAGATGATCGGTGCCGCCTAAGACACTTCCGATCACCACAGCGAAAGGCCCGCCGGAACATCGGCGGGCCTTTTTCGTAGCGGTGTCGCGACTCAGAACGAGCGGCGGCGATAGAAACGATACTCGGGCGTCCAACAGCTGCGCTCGATAGCTGCGCGCAGCTTGATGCCGTTTGTCTTAAGCGCCACGCCCTCGCCCTGGGCCTGGGCGGCCACGTCGAAGGCGATGGCCTTGGAGAGCTCGCGGATCTTGCCGAGCGGCGGCAATAGCGCCCCCTCTCCCTCCTTGACGATAGGTGCCTCTCGGGCCAGCGCCCGGGAGGCCGCCATCAGCATATTGTCGGTCACCCGCCGCGCCCCGGCGGCCACCACGCCCAACCCAATACCCGGGAAGATATAGGCGTTGTTGCACTGAGCGATGGGGATACTGCGCCCCGCGTACTCCACCGGAGGGAAGGGACTGCCGGTGGCCACCAGGGCCGCCCCCTCTGTCCAGCGGATCACGTCTTCGGGAAGCGCCTCGGCCTGGGAGGTGGGGTTGGAGAGCGGCATGATCACCGGTGTCTCGCAGCCGGCATGCATGGCGCGCACCACCTCCTCGGTAAAGATGCCCGGCCGACCGCAGACACCGATCAGCACAGTAGGCTGGATCCGACGAATCGTTTCCGCCAGGTCCTGCCCCTTCCATCCCTCGGTGAGCATCGGTTCGTGGGCCAGACGGGACTGGAAGTCGCGCAGCCAGGTCTGGTCCGAGGTCACTAGCCCCTCGCGGTCCACCATGAATATCCTCGCCCGGGCTTCCTTCTCGGCGAGCCCCTCGGCCTGCATGGCCACCACTACCTGCTCGGCGATACCGCAGCCGGCGGAGCCTGCCCCGACGAACACCACTCGCTGCTGGCCGATGGCCTCGTGGCGAGCCTGGCAGGCCGCCATCAGGGTCCCCACCACCACCGAGGCGGTGCCCTGAACGTCGTCGTTGAAACAGCACAGCTCGTCGCGGTAGCGCTCGAGCAGCGGCACCGCGTTAGCCTGGGCGAAATCCTCGAACTGCAGCAGCACGCTGGGCCAGCGGCGCTTGACGGCATCGATGAACTGCTCGAGGAAGGCGTCGTACTCATCCTGGGAGATGCGTGGGTGGCGCCACCCCATATACATGGGGTCGTCGAGCAGCGCCGGATTATTGGTGCCCACATCGAGCATGATCGGTTGGGTATAGGCGGGGCTGATGCCGCCACACGCGGTGTAGAGCGACAGCTTGCCAATAGGGATGCCCATGCCGCCGATGCCCTGATCGCCCAGGCCGAGAATCCGCTCGCCGTCGGTGACCACGATCACCTTGACGCGATCCTTGGTGGAGCTGCGCAGGATGTCATCCATCCGATCACGGTCGCCATAGTTGATAAACAACCCGCGATGGTTGCGGTAGATGTTCGAGAATTCCTGGCACGCCTTGCCCACCGTGGGCGTATAGATGATCGGCAACATCTCTGCGAGGTGCTCGGAGACCAGGCGGAAAAAGAGAGTCTCGTTGTCGTCCTGAATAGCGCGCAGATAGATATGCTTGTCCAGATCGTTCTGGCACTGGCGATACTGCCGATAGGCCCGTTCCACCTGCTCCTCGATGGACTCAACGCACTGGGGGAGCAGGCCGATCAGGTTAAATTCGATGCGCTCCTCATGGCTGAAGGCACTGCCCTTGTTGAGAAGCGGCATCTCCAACAGCGAAGGGCCGGCGAAGGGAATATAGAGGGGACGCTTGGTTTCAGTGGTCATCTCTTCTCTCGATACGGTGACTGGAACGTGCCATTGGCGCTCTGACGGCACCTTTTAAGACACTCTATCACGCCCGATACGACCGCGCCCCAGCCAGGGCCGGGGCGCGAAATCACGCAAAGATCACCTTTCACGACCGGCTCAGCAGCCCTTGGCCGCCGGTACACGGGCCGCTTCGCCCTCAAAGAAGAGGGGACGCAGCTTCACACCCAGCATGTTGCCGGCGAACGCCGCCACCAGCCAGACCCAGCCATGCAGGCTCCCCGAGGCAATGCCGCTGAAGTAGGCGCCAATGTTGCAGCCGAAGGCCAGGCGGGCCCCGTAGCCGAGCATGAGACCACCGACCACCGCCGCCAGCACCGACTTCGCCGGAATGCGGAAGTTGGGGGCGAACTTGCCGGCCAGGGAGGCCGCCACCAGGGCGCCGACCATGATGCCCACGTTCATCACCGTGGTGATGTCGCTCCACACGCTGGCCTGCAGAGCAGAGGCGTTCCAGCTCGCCTGCCAGTAGCCCCACTGGCTGACGTCCCCGCCCAGCGCTTCGAAGCCCTTGGCACCCCACAGGGCGAAGGCAGAGGTGATGCCCCAGGGACGCCCCGCCAGGGCCAGGGTGGCATAGTTGAGCAGCGCCAGGGCGACGGCGCCAAACAGCAGCGGCCAGGGGCCGGTCAGCCAGCGACGGTTGCCGGTATCGATCGTCGGCGTCTGTTCGAGCTGGCCATGGCGGCGTTTCTCCATCACCACGGTGAAGGCGACGATGGCCACGAAAAGCGCCAGGCTCACCGCGATTCCCCCGCCAACGCCGGCGGTCTGCACCAGGGAGACCGGCCGGAAGGCCGGCAGGCTCTGCCACCAGCTGAAGTGAGCGGTGCCGATCAGAGAGCCGACGATAAAGAACAGCAGGGTGATCAGCATGCGGGCGTTGCCACCGCCAGCGGTGAACAGAGTGCCGGAGGCGCAGCCGCCGCCAAGCTGCATGCCGATGCCGAACAGGAAGGCGCCGAACACCACCGACACGCCAATGGGCGCCACGAACCCGAAGACTGGCTGGCCAAAGAGGTGACCCGCCCCCAGTGCCGGGAAGAACAGCAGCACGGCGATGGCCAGCATGACCATCTGGGCGCGCAGGCCGCGGCCACGGCGCTCGGTGATGAATACCCGCCAGGCGGCGGTAAACCCGAAGGCGGCATGGTAGAGCACCATGCCCAGCAGTCCCCCCACCACCATTAGCGCACCGCTGCGCGCACCATAGGCCGCACCCACGGCCAGGGCGCCCAGCAGCAGGGCGCCGGCCGCAACGGCGGACAGGGAGAGTCGGGAGCGTTGTGTCAGGGCAAGATCACTCATGGCGGGCTCTCTCGTCATCATACGGAGGCGAAGTGGCCAAACATCCTAACCGCCCAGAACCCTTACGTAAAAGTATTTAAAATAAGCCGTTAATGCTATCAAGGAATAAAGGATCGTGTCAGATGGGCCTCAACGCCGGCGGGCGCCCGCCGGCAACATCAGCAAGTGAAGGGCAGGCGTCAAACGAAGCGGCCCAGGCCTGCCGCCTCGCGCAGGCGGTCCATGAAGGGGGCCGCCTCGGCGCGGGCACGATCGGCGCCCTTCTTCAGCACCGCCTCGATGTGGCCCGGGTCCTCCATCAGCGCCTGGTAGCGCTCCCGCGGCTCGCGCAGATGCGCATTGAGGTAGTCGAACACCTGGTTCTTGGCGTCACCCCAGCCGATGCCGTTGGCGTACTCGGCGCGCATGGCGGCAGTCTCCTCCGCCGTGGCGAAGGCGGAATAGATCTGGAACAGGGTGCAGCTATCAGGGTCCTTGGGCTCACCGGGCTCCAGCGAGTTGGTCTTGATCTTGCGCACCAGCTTCTGCAGCTTCTTTTCTGCGACGAACAGCGGAATGGTGTTGTTGTAGCTCTTGGACATCTTGCGCCCGTCCAGGCCGCCCAGCACTTCCACCTTCTCGTCCACCACCGCCTCGGGCAGGGTGAAATATTGCCCTTTGTAGAGGTGGTTGAAGCGCCCAGCGATATCGCGAGCCATCTCGATATGCTGGATCTGGTCGCGCCCCACCGGCACCCGGTTGGCGTTGAACATCAGAATGTCGGCAGCCATCAGTACCGGATAGCCGAACAGGCCCATGGTGATACCCTTATCGGGGTCCTGGTTCTCGGCGGCTTCGTTCTCCGCCACCGCGGCCTTGTAGGCGTGGGCACGGTTCATCAACCCCTTGGCGCAGACGCAGGAAAGCATCCAGGTCAGCTCGGGGATCTCGGGAATGTCGGACTGCTGATAGAAGATGGCATTGTCGGTATCCAGCCCCAGCGCTAGCCAGGTGGCGGCGATCTCCAGGCGCGACTCCTGCACCCGACGCGGATCCTGGCACTTGATCAGGGCATGCAGGTCGGCGAGGAAGTAGTAGGACTGTACGTTCGGGTCCTGACTCGCCTCGATGGCCGGCTTGATGGCGCCGACGTAGTTGCCCAGGTGAGGGGTACCGGTCGTGGTGATGCCGGTCAGAACGCGGGTCTTCTCGGAAGCTGCACTCATGGGGTAGGTGGACTCTGCTGATCGGAAATGCCGGCTATGGTAACGCGCGGCCGCCCCACAAGGCGAACGGGCCTCACCGTCCCAAGATAGCTAAAGAAGACATCGTCGGGCAGAAGCCGATCTCGACATCAGGCAGCGAGGTGAATTGTCGCCTCAGGGGCGACCAGCCCCGCAGCACCAGCAGGCCTCGAAGACGCCCTCCTGGGGCTCTCCGCAGCCAGGGCAGTGCCAGGCCTGCGCCTCGCTTTCGCCGGCCAGGGCCTGGCGGATCAGCGTCTCGGCGCGCACGCGGTTGTGGGTCTTCACCCATACCTCTGGCTCGCATTCCCCCAGCGGCAGCTCGCCGGCGCCGCCGCCCAGGGTCATGTTGCGCAGCCGTGCGGGGATGCCCGCGGCCTCCAGCAGGTTGCTCACATGGCTGACCAGCAGCGCATTGGAATGGGCAAAGACGCGCACCGAATCGACGCTCATCTCAGTCTCGGAAGACCCGCACGCCCAGAGCCTTGAGGTAGCTGGTCTCCGGAATTGCCGGGTGCACCGGATGGTCTGGTCCCTGGTGGCCCTGGAAGATGACCTGCCCGTGGCGGTCCTGATGGCGCACCGCGCCGCGCACCACGTCCATCAGCCGCTCCGGCGCCAGGTGCATGGAGCACGACGCCGAGAGCAGCAGGCCATCGCGGCCCAGCAGACGGATCGCATCCCGGTTGAGCTTGCCGTAGGCCCGCTCGCCGTTGGCCATGTCCTTGCGCTTCTTGATGAAGGCCGGCGGGTCGAGGATCACCACGTCGAACTCCTCGCCGTCGGCCTTGAGCGCCGCCAGGGCCTCGAAGGCGTCGCCCTCGCCCACCGACACCTGCTCGTGCAGGCCGTTAAGGGCGGCGTTCTCGGCCACCCGCTCCAGGGCCGCCGCGGAGGAGTCCACGCAGAGCACCTCGCTGGCGCCGCTGGCCGCGGCCTGCACGCCCCAGCCGCCGACGTAGCTGAACAGATCCAGCACCCGCTTGCCGGCCACGAACTGGTTGAGCCAGGCGCGATTGACGCGGTGGTCATAGAACCAGCCGGTCTTCTGACCGTCGAGCACCGGCGCGGTGAACTGTACGCCGTTTTCTTCCAGCATCACCGGCTCACTCACGGCGCCCTTGACCACCTCCACGCCGAGTTCGAGGCCCTCCTGGCGGCGGCCGCTGGTATCGTTGCGCAGCACCACCGTGGTTGGCGCTAGCACCTTGTCCAGGGCATCCAGGAGTTCGGGCAGCACCGCCTGAATGCCGGCGGTGTTGAGCTGCACCACCAGGGTATCGCCGAAGCGGTCGATCACCAGCCCGGGCAGCAGGTCGCCTTCACCGTGAACGAGACGATAGTAAGGGGCGGCGAACAGGCGTTCGCGCAGCGCCAGCGCCTGGTTGAGGCGGTGCACCAGCAGCGAGCGGTCGAGCCCCTGCTTCGGCTCACGGGAAACCAGCCGCGCGCAGATCAGCGAATTCGGGTTGACGTAGGCCACGCCCAGCGCCTTGCCGTTCGCGGCCTCGATCACCACCTGCTGGCCGGGCTCGAGGGCCTTGAGCGGTGTGGCGTCGGTGTCGATCTCGTTGGAATAGAGCCACAGGTGACCGACCTTGAGGCGGCGGTCGGCGTGCTTCTTCAGGCGCAGGGAGGACAGGGTCATGGGAATCTCTCGATGAATCAGGTCTGGCAGAGGGAGCAGTAGACACTGGCCCGCTGCCCGAGGGTGATGAGGCGCAGCTCGGCGCCGCAGCGCCGACAGGGCTGGCCGTGGCGGCCGTAGACGTTGAGGCGCTGCTTGAAGTAGCCGGGTTCGCCGGTGCCGCCGACGAAGTCGCGCAGGGTGGTGCCACCCTGGGTGATGGCGGCGGCCAGCACTTCCCTGGCGGCGGCGGCCAGTCGATCAAAGCGCTCGCGGGAGATACGCCCGGCGGCACGGCGCGGATCGATGCCGGCCATGAACAGCGCCTCGGACGCGTAGATATTGCCCACTCCCACCACCACGGCGTTATCCATCAGGAAAGGCTTTACCGCCACGCGCCGGCCGCGGGAGAGCACAAAGAGCCGCTCGCCGTCGAAGGCGTCCGACAACGGCTCCGGCCCCAGGCGCGCCAGTCGCGGGTCCCGCTCGGGGCTGTCGACCAGCCAATCCACGAAGCCGAATCGGCGTGGGTCGTGGTAGCGCAGGATGGCGCCGCCATCGAGCACCACGTCGATATGATCATGCTTCCTGGGCAGTTCGCCGACCCGCACGATACGCAGGCTGCCGGACATGCCCAGGTGCCAGAGCAGAGTGCCACCGGCCAGGGTATCTCCCGCTGGATCAGCGCCAACCGCGTCGCCGCTGGACAGCGGCATCAGCAGATACTTGGCACGGCGCGAGAGTGTGCCGATGCGCGCGCCCACCAGCCGCTCACCCAGATCCACCGGCACCGGCACCCTCAGACGCGGCTGGCGCACGATGACCTCGCTGACCTCGCGCCCCTCGATGTGGGGGGCGATGCCACGGCGGGTGGTCTCGACTTCAGGCAGTTCGGGCATGGCACCATCGCTCAGACGATCGTCGGCGTCTTCCAGAAACGCCTGAACCCGGCTGATCACTCAGCCGGGTTCAGGAAGACAGGCTGGAACACCTGCGGAAGAAGACCAGGACTTACTTGATCTTGGATTCCTTGTACATCACGTGCTTGCGAACCACCGGGTCGAATTTCTTGAACTCGAGCTTGTCCGGCGTGTTCCGCTTGTTCTTGTCGGTGGTGTAAAAGTGACCGGTACCGGCACTGGACACCAACTTGATCTTGTCGCGCATGACTGCTGCTCCCTGAATGGATATCGCTTAGACGGCATCGCCGCGCTTGCGGATGTCGCTGAGCACCGCTTCGATGCCCTTCTTGTCAATGACGCGCATGCCCTTGGAAGAGACGCGCAGCTTGACGAAACGGTTCTCGGACTCCACCCAGAAACGGTGGGAGTGCAGGTTCGGCAGGAACCGGCGGCGGGTCTTGCGCTGGGAGTGTGAAACGTTGTTACCAGTCATCGGGCGCTTGCCGGTGACCTGACATACTTTTGACATTGGAGCCTCCAACCGCTGGGCCAGGTATTCGTCGCCAGATGCGCGAACCCTGAGTGTTCAAAACCTGTCGGGCAAACCGGGAGATCCCGTGAAATTTGACCCAAGGGAATTCAAAGGCTGCACTTTATACCAGAGACCGCCACGCCGGGCAAGCACGGAACGGGGATCCAGCAGGGACAAAAGGTGTCACCGCAACGGGTCATGGCGCGATATGGCCAGCCGATAGCGGAAAGCATGCTTGCGACCCTGAATCCCGGGACGTTTACCCAAGGGAACCGAGCGCAGCCGGGCGCGTATCCTATCAAAGCGCCCGAAGAAGCGCTAGCGAAGCGATCAAAGCGCCCCAAGAAGCGCTAGCGAAACGATCGACAAAGCGCTACAGCCACCCTCTCTCGGCAAAGGAGACCACCTCGCCGTCACCCACCACGAAGTGGTCCAGCACGCGGATCTCGAAGAGCCCTAGCGCCTCGCGCAGCCGGTCGGTGATGCGCCGATCTGCATCAGAAGGCTCGGCGATGCCGGAGGGGTGATTATGGGCGAAGATGATCGCCCCGGCGCCCAGTTCCAGAGCGCGTCTGGCCACCTCCCGAGGGTAGACCGAGGCGCTGTCCAGGGTGCCGCGAAACAGCGACTCGTAGCGAATGACCCGATGCTGGCTGTCGAGGAAAAGCGCCGCGAACTCCTCATGCCCCAGGTGGCGCAGCTGGCTGGAGAGGTAGGCGCGAACCAGCGTCGGCGAGGTCAGCGCCTCGCCCCGGGCCAGCTGACTGGCCAGATGGCGCCGCGACAGCTCCAGGGTTGCCTGCAGCTGCACATACTTGGCGCTGCCCATGCCACGGGCGGCGCAGAAACGTTCTCGATCCGCTTCCAGCAGCTGGCGCAGGCCGCCGAACTCCAGCAGCAGGTCCCGGGCCAGATCCACCGCCGAGCGCCCTTGCACGCCCACCCTGAGAAAGATCGCCAGCAGCTCCGCGTCGGATAGCGTCTCCGGCCCCAGCGCCAGCAGCTTCTCCCGGGGGCGCTCCCCCTCCGGCCAGTCCCTGATCGACATCGCCGCCTCCCTGCCCTGCCCGTTTGCTACTCAGTGTAGCCACTCCCTCGTCTACGCAAGGTTCAGCACGGGTGGTAAGGTAGATGGCTGACAACAGCGCCCTGGAACATGTTCATGTCATCTACTTCCGGAACCGGGTTCGCCGGCAGTCGAATACTGTTAGGCATCAGCGCCGGTATCGCCGCCTACAAGAGCGCCATGCTCGCTCGCCTGCTCAAGCAGGCCGGCTGCGAGGTGCGCGTTGTCATGACCCAGGGCGCCCAGGCCTTCATCACCCCGCTGACTCTGCAGGCACTGACCGGCGAGCCGGTGCGTACTTCGCTGCTCGATCCCGAGGCCGAAGCCGGCATGGGCCATATCGAGCTCGCCCGCTGGGCCGACACCATCCTGATCGCCCCGGCCACCGCCGACCTGATGGCACGCCTGGCCGCCGGCATGGCCGACGACCTGCTCACCACCCTGTGCCTGGCAAGCGATGCCGAGAAGGTGATGGCCCCGGCCATGAATCAGGCCATGTGGCGCCACCCGGCCACCCTGCGCAACGCCGCCAGGCTCGCCGAGGATGGTTGGCGGCTGCTCGGCCCCGCCAGCGGGGACCAGGCCTGCGGTGACGTCGGCCCCGGTCGCATGCTGGAACCCGAGGCGATCGCCGAGGCTTTGCTGTCTCCTTCTCCGGCGCCCGATGCCGCGCTGTCTCCTTTTACGGCGCCCGATGCCGCGCCAGCTGAAGCGCCCGCCTCCCATGAGGCCGCCGGCCTGACGATCACCATCACCGCGGGTCCCACCCGGGAGCCGCTGGACCCGGTGCGCTACCTCTCCAATCACAGCTCCGGCAAGATGGGCTATGCCTTGGCTGCAGCCGCCGCGGCACTCGGCGCCCGGGTACAGCTGATCAGCGGCCCGGTCGTCCTGCCTTGCCCGGAAGGCGTAGAGAGAGTCGACGTGGAAACGGCGCTCGAGATGCACGAGGCCGCCAAGCGACTGGCGCCGGCCAGCGATATCTTTATCGGCTGCGCCGCGGTGGCCGACTACCGCGCCGAGAACGCCGCCGAGCACAAGATCAAGAAGGTCGAAGGCGAAGATGGCCTGGTGCTGCGCCTGGTCAAGAACCCCGACATCATTGCCACCGTCGCCGCCCTGCCGGCAGCAAACCGCCCCCTGGTGGTAGGTTTCGCCGCGGAGACCCGCGATGTGGAGGCCTACGCCAGGGGCAAGCTCGCCCGCAAGGGACTCGACATGATCGTCGCCAACGATGTCTCTCAGACGGGGCTAGGCTTCGGCAGCGACGACAACGCCGCCCTGCTGCTATGGCGCGATGCCTCAGCCGCGGCCGCGACCACGGGGCCGGAGCGCCTGGACCAGGAAAGCGTGCAGCAAGAGACCTTGGGTCCGCAGCCCAAGCGCGAGTTGGCCATGGCGGTGGTGCGCCGCGCCCTGACCTGCCTGGCCGCCCGCACCCCGCGCTGAGCGACCCAGGCGCTTAACAACATGCTGGCCTAACTCTCAACTACCCTTTCAGGAACGCCCGATGCCCCACCCTGACGCCAAGCCCCGCCTGGCCGTGAAGCTCCTCGACGAGCGCCTACGCGACCATATGCCCCGCTACGCCACCGAGGGATCTGCCGGCATGGACCTGCGCGCCCTGCTCGACGCCCCGCTCACTCTCGAGCCGGGTCAGTGCGAGCTGGTGCAAACCGGCCTGGCCATCCATATCGCCGACCCGGGGCTAGCCGGCCTGATCCTGCCCCGCTCGGGCCTGGGCCACAAGCACGGCATCGTGCTCGGCAACCTGGTCGGCCTGATCGACTCCGACTACCAGGGCGAGCTGATGATCTCGGTATGGAACCGCAGCCAGAGCGACTTCACCCTCCAGCCCTTCGAGCGGCTGGCACAGTACGTGCTTGTGCCCGTGGTACAGGCCGAGCTCGAGCTGGTAGACGACTTCGAGCCAGGTCGCCACGGAAACGACAAGCAAGGCACCGGCCAGCGCGGCACCGGCGGCTTCGGCAGCTCCGGCCGCCACTGACGCCTAGCCCTCCCCGACGCTACCCACAGGACAAGGACACCCATGACCGCCGAGACCCAGACCGTTCCCGCCTCCATCTTTCGCGCCTACGACATTCGCGGCATCGTCGATGACACCCTGACCGAGTCCACCGTCGAGCTGATCGGCCGCGCCATCGGCAGCGAGGCCGCCGCCCGCGGCGAATCCACCGTGGTGGTGGCCCGGGATGGCCGCCTCTCGGGCCCGAGGCTCAAGGACGCCCTGGTGCGCGGCCTGACCGCCACCGGCCGCGACGTCATCGACGTCGGCATGGTGCCCACTCCGGTGCTCTACTTCGCCACCCATGCGCTGGACGGCACCGCCTCCGGGGTCATGGTCACCGGCAGCCACAACCCGCCGGACTACAACGGCTTCAAGATCGTGCTCACCGGCGAGACCCTCTCAGGCGAGGCGATCACCGCCCTGCATACGCGCATCGTCGAGAAGGATCTGGCCGAAGGCCAGGGCAGCGTGCGCGAGGTGGACGTGCGCAGCGCCTACCTGGCCCGCATCCTCTCCGACGTGCGCCTGGCGCGCCCCCTCAAGGCGGTGGTGGACTGCGGCAATGGCGTAGCCGGCGAACTGGGGCCGCAGCTAATCGAGACGCTCGGCGCCGAGATGATTCCGCTGTTCGCCGAGATCGATGGCACCTTCCCCAACCATCACCCCGATCCGGGCAAGCCCGAGAATCTAGTGGACCTGATTCGCACCGTGCAGGAGACCGGCGCCGACATCGGCCTGGCCTTCGACGGCGACGGCGACCGCCTGGGGGTGATCACTCCCTCCGGCCGGATGATCTACCCGGACCACCTGATGATGGCCTTCGCCGAGGACATGCTCGAGCGCAACCCGGGCGCCAAGGTGATCTTCGACGTCAAGTGCACCGGCAACCTGGCCCGGGTGATCGACGAGGCCGGCGGCGAACCCGAGATGTGGCGCACCGGCCACTCGCTGATCAAGGCGCGCATGAAGGAGACCGGCGCCCTGCTGGCCGGCGAGATGAGCGGGCATATCTTCTTCAAGGAGCGCTGGTACGGCTTCGACGACGGCCTCTACGGCGCCGCCCGCCTGCTGGAGATCCTCTCCCGCCAGACGCTGGACGCCGACGCCTTCTTCGACCGCTACCCCCAGGACCTCGGCACCCCGGAGATCAACATCACCGTCACCGACGAGACCAAGTTCGACCTGGTGGCACGGCTGGCCCGGGAAGGCGACTTCGGCAACGAGGGGGTAAAGACGACCCTGGACGGCATTCGCGTGGACTACCCGGACGGCTGGGGGCTGTGTCGCGCCTCCAACACCACCCCGGTGCTGGTGCTGCGCTTCGAAGGCAAGACCGAGGCGGCCCTCGACCGCATCCGCGCACAGTTCGCCGCCGCCCTGAACAAGGTGGGCCCCGAACTGGACGTGGCGCTCTGAGCCCCTCCGGAATCAGCCCCCGGGCTGGCGACCCAAGCGAACACGCTGCCGCGCCTGCGGCGGCCACGAGAAAAAGAAGGGAACCCATGACCGAACAGACCCGCGACCCCCGGCTGGTGGTGGAAGTGCTCTCCGAGGCACTGCCCTATATCCAGCGTTTCACCGGCAAGACCGTGGTGGTGAAGTACGGCGGCAACGCCATGACCGAGGACACCCTGATCGACTCCTTCGCCCGCAATATCGTGCTGATGAAGGAAGTCGGCATCAACCCGGTCGTGGTCCACGGTGGCGGGCCCCAGATCGGCGATCTGCTGAAGAAGCTCAACATCGAGTCGCGCTTCGTCAACGGCATGCGGGTGACCGACGCCGAGACCATGGACGTGGTGGAGATGGTGCTCGGCGGCCTGGTCAACAAGGGGATCGTCAACCTGATCAACCAGAGCGGCGGCAAGGCCATCGGCCTGACCGGCAAGGACGGCAGCCAGATCCGCGCCCGCCAGCTCAAGGTGGAGCACCAGACCCCGGAGATGACCGTTCCAGAGATCATCGACATCGGCCACGTGGGCGAGGTGGAGCATATCTCCACCGACCTGATCGAGATGCTCGCCGAGCGCGACTTCATCCCGGTGATCGCCCCCATCGGCGTCGACGCCGAGGGCCACAGCTACAATATCAACGCCGACCTGGTGGCCGGCAAGGTGGCCGAGGCGCTGGGCGCCGAGAAGCTGATGCTGCTGACCAATGTCGCCGGCCTGATGAACGCCGAGGGCGAGGTCCTCACCGGGCTGTCCACCGCCCAGGTGGATGAACTGATTGCCGACGGCACCATCCACGGCGGCATGCTGCCGAAGATCCGCTGCGCTCTGGAGGCGGTGAAGGGCGGCGTGAAGAGCGCCCACATCATCGACGGCCGGGTGCCCCATGCCATCCTGCTGGAAATCTTCACCAACGCCGGCGTTGGCACCCTGATCACCGACGAAAGATAACACCACCATGACGCAGGCAACCCCCACGCCCAGCCGCCGCGAGCAGATCCTGCAGGCCCTCGCGCTGATGCTGGAGGAGGACAGCGGCAAACGCATCACCGTGGCCGCCCTGGCGAAGCAGGTCGGCGTTTCCGAGGCCGCCCTCTACCGCCACTTTCCCAGCAAGGCGCGAATGTTCGAGGGACTCATCGAGTTCATCGAGGAGACGCTGTTCGCTCGTATCACTCGCATTCTCGAGGAGAGTTCCGAGGCGCTGCCCCGTTGCGGGGCGCTGCTCACTCTGCTGCTGGCCTTCGCCGAGAAGAATCCCGGGCTCTCCCGGCTGCTGGATGGCGGCGTACTCACCGGCGAGACGGCGCGACTGCGTGTGCGCATCCATCAGCTCTTCGAGCGGCTCGAGACCCAGCTCAAGCAGGTGCTGCGCGAGGCGGAGCTTCGCGAGGGGCGCCGCCTCACCCTGCCCGCCTCGGCGGCCGCCAACCTCCTGCTGGCCGCCGCCGAGGGGCGCATCAGCCAGTACGTGCGCAGCGACTTCAAGCGCCGTCCCACCGAGCACTGGGAAACGCAGTGGGCCTTGCTCTCCGCGCAGCTGCTGAGGGAGAACCCGCAGCCGGCGTAACCGAGCACCGCAGAGTGATAGCGCTGGTAATAGCGCTGGAAAAACGAATAACCCCCGGCGGATAACATCCGACGGGGGTTATTGTTAGGATTGGTACCACTGGTGGGAGACCGGCTCCCACAAAAACCAGCTTATGCCACCAGGGCATCTCCGATCTGCTCGCGAATCTTCTTCATGGCGTTCTTCTCGATCTGACGAATACGCTCGGCGGAGACGCCGTAGACATCGGCCAGCTCATGCAGGGTGGCCTTGTCGTCGAGAAGCCAGCGGCGCTGAAGAATATCTCGAGAGCGTTCGTCGAGAGCGGTCAGGGCCACCTGCAGACGACGGGTGGAATCATCTCCCCAGTCACTCTCTTCCAGCCGAGTGGCGGGATCCGCCGAGGCATCATCGAGATAGTGAACCGGTGCCTGCCAGCTGCTCTCGTCGTCCTCACCCGGGGCGGCATCAAAGCCGGCGTCGTGGGAGGCAAGGCGGCCCTCCATTTCGCGAACTGCTTCGGGCTTGACGTCGAGGTCCTTGGCGATGGCATCGACCTCGTCGGTGTTCAGCCAGGCCAGGCGCTTCTTGGCGCCGCGCAGGTTGAAGAACAGTTTGCGCTGGGCCTTGGTGGTCGCGATTTTCACGATGCGCCAGTTGCGCAGCACGAACTCATGGATCTCGGCCTTGATCCAATGCACCGCGAAAGAGACAAGACGCACGCCCTGATTGGGATCGAAGCGCTTGACCGCCTTCATCAGGCCGACGTTCCCCTCCTGAATCAGGTCGGCCTGGGGCAGGCCATAGCCTGAATAGCTACGCGCAATATGGACGACGAAACGCAGGTGCGAGAGCACCAGGCGGCGCGCCGCCTCCAGATCGCCCTCGTCATGTAGACGATAGGCAAGGTCGCGCTCTTCGTCGGCGGTCAGCATCGGAATGCTTCTTACCGCCTTGAGGTACCCGTTGAGGTCATGCCCCGGGGAGAGTTGGCCCACCGGAAGAAGACTGGTGCTCATGTGCCGGATGTCTCCTTGTCAGCCCAAACATACATTGGGATTGATCTATTTTGATGCCAGGAACCGGAAAATGTTCCGTTGAATCGCGCACCGAGGCGTGAATTCCAAGTGTCTCGGGACTGAATCGCAGGGCTGGGTCGCGGGCCTGATGCCACTACCTCGGTTTCCTTTCGGCAAGGTGACGGCTCACCGCGATCCAAGCGCCCAGCCATCCTAAAATTATACTACAGCCCACCAGCATAGCAGAACCGTCAACCCCCAGTCGCGGCAGGCTGAAGCTGGCGCCGTAACTCGCCGCCAGAGACGCCACGGGGGCTGCCAGCCACTCGCCGCCGAGCGTCAGCAGCCCCCAAGCCAGCAACCCTCCCCCCAACCCGTACCAGGCACCGCTGTAGAGGAAGGGGCGACGCACGAACCCATGAGTGGCGCCGATCAGGGTGACCACCTCAATTTCCTTGCGGCGATTCTCCACCGCCAGGCGGATGGTGTTGCCCACCACCAGCAGCACCCCGCCGCCAAACAGCACCCCCAGCGCCAGCGCGGCGCGGCGCCCCAGCTCCGCCAGGTGGCGCAGTCGCTCGATCCAGGCCAGGTCCAGACGCACCTCCTCGACCCCCGTCATCGCCTCTATCTCGTCGGCCAGGGCACGCACCGCTTCCGGCCCGGGGTCGGTCGGGGTCACCACCACGCTGGCCGGCAGCGGATTCTCCTCCAGGCGCCCCAGAGCGTCGGCCAGCCCCAGCGCCTGCTGGAACTCCGCCATGCCCTCGGCAGCAGTAATCAGCCGGGTGCGGCCGACCCCCGCATGGGCGGCGAGCGCCTCCTCGATGCGCTCGGCCTGGGCCTCGTCCACGTGATGCGCGAGATAGGCGGTCAGGGTGGCGCTTTCGGTGAGCTCAGCGTCCAGCAGCCGGGCGCCGTTTAAGGTCAGCCATAGCGCCGCCGGCAGCACCAGAGCAATGGCGATGGCGAGCATGGTCACCAGGCTGCCAATGGGTGCCCGCAACAGCCGCCAGGCGCTGTCCAGAGCCATCGCCCGGTGATGACGCAGCCAGCCGCGAAAGCGACTCGAGGAGCGAGTGCGATGGGTGCGGGCACCGCGGGGTGGTGGCGCGTCGGGGCGGCGACTCATGCGGCCTCCTCGTCGGCCACCAGCCGCCCGTCGCGCAGACGCAGGGTGCGGTGGCGCAATCGGGCAATCAGCGCCAGGTCGTGGCTGGCGATCATCACCGTGGTACCAATGCGGTTGAAGTCCTCGAACAGCGCCATGATGTCAGCGGAGAGCTGAGGATCGAGGTTGCCGGTGGGCTCATCGGCCAGCAGCAGCGGCGGCTTGTTGACCACCGCCCTGGCGATGCCCACCCGCTGCTGCTCGCCGCCGGAGAGCTCGATGGGCAACGCCTTCTCGCGGTGGAGCAGCCCCACCTTGTCGAGCGCCGCGCGCACTCGACGCCCCGACTCGCGAGGCTCCACCCCCTGGATCTCAAGGGGCAGCGCCACGTTGTGGAAGATCGAGCGATCGTGGAGCAGCTGATGGTCCTGGAAAACCACGCCGATCTGGCGCCGATAGTAGGGCACCTGGCTGACGTGAAGCCGGTCGATGTCGTGGCCGGCCACCAGGATACGCCCACGGGAGGGGCGCTCCAGGCGCATGACCAGCCGCAGCAGGGAGCTCTTGCCGGCGCCCGAGTGGCCCGTCAGGAACACCATTTCGCCGCGGCGCACGCGGAAGTCGAGGTTGGCGAGCGCCTCGAAGCGCCCGCCGTATCGCTTGCCCACGTGCTCGAAAACGATCATGTCGAGTCGTCGTTGCCGTCACGATCGAACAGGGCGTCGACGAACTCGCGGGCCACGAAGGGCCGCAGGTCATCCAGGGACTCACCGACCCCGATGAAGCGGATCGGCGTGGTCATCTGCTTGGCCAGGGCGAAGATGATGCCGCCCTTGGCGGTGCCGTCCAGCTTGGTGAGGGTCACCCCGGTGATCGGCACCGCCTCGTTGAAGGTGCTGGCCTGGGCGAGGGCGTTCTGGCCGGTGCCGGCGTCGAGCACCAACATCACCTCGTGGGGAGCCTTGGCGTCCACCTTGCCCATCACCCGATGGACCTTCTTGAGCTCCTCCATCAGGTGGGACTTGTTGTGCAGGCGGCCGGCGGTGTCGGCGATCAACACATCGATGCCGCGAGCCTTGGCGGCGGCCACCGCATCGAAGATCACCGAGGCGCTGTCGGCGCCGGTGTGCTGGGCGATCACCGGCACCTTGTTACGCTCGCCCCACACCTTGAGCTGCTCCACCGCCGCGGCGCGGAAGGTGTCGCCGGCAGCCAGCATCACGCTTCGACCCTCACGCTGGAAGCGCTGGGTGAGCTTGCCGATGGTGGTGGTCTTGCCCGCGCCGTTGACGCCCACCACCAGGATCACAAAGGGACCATCGCCCTTAGGAGGCAGAATCAGCGGTTGGCTCACCGGCTCGAGCATGATGGAAAGCTCCTCCTGCAAAGCGCGATAGAGCGCTTCGCTGTCCTGAAGCTCCTTGCGGGAGACGCGCTCGGTAAGGCGGTCGATGATCTCGGTGGTGGCCTCGATGCCCACGTCCGCCAGCAGCAGCTGGGTCTCGAGATCCTCCATGAGGTCGTCGTCGATCTGCTTCTTGCCGAGGAACAGATCCGCCAGGCCGTCGGTGAGATTGGCGCGAGTCTTGCCGAGGCCGGCCTTGATACGCGAGAACCAGCCCTTCTTCTCACCGGCAACGGGTTTCTCCTGCAGCGCGGCGCGAGGCGGCTCGGGCTCGGGCTCGGCCTGCATGGTGGGGGGCTTGGCCACCTCCTCCACCGGCTCGGGGGCATGCCGAGACGCCCCCGGCTCGACGACAACCTCGGACTCGGGCTGTCGCTCCGGTTCCCGCTCCGGTTCCGGTTCCGCTTCGACCACGCCGCGCTTTTCGGGCAGGGCCTCGGACAAGGGCTCGGGGAGCGGTTCGATCGACTCGCTTCGCTCGGGCTCAGGCTCGGACTCGATCAGGGCCTCGGGCGCCTCGGCGAGATCTTCCTGACGCTCCTGCTCTTCGCGGGTCGCCTCGTGTTCCTGCTGTTTCTTTTTACGCTTGAGAAAACCGAACATGGACAGAATCAGCCTCGCGGGTGAACGAATCGCCACATCCTACCACCGCCCACCATGACTGTGGATAAGCCCGCGGGTACAATACCCACCATGACTCGACGCTCTCCAAGCTCCCGCCGCACGGCCAAGCCCGCCGATGGCCACCAAGGCAGCCGCCGGAGCGCCGGCCGCCTGCGGATCATCGGCGGCGACTACCGCCGCCGGCTGCTGCCGGTGCTCGACAGTCCCGGCCTGCGCCCCACGCCGGACCGGGTGCGCGAGACCCTGTTCAACTGGCTCACCGCCGACCTGCTCGGTGCCAGGGTGCTGGACGTGTTCGCCGGCACCGGCGCGCTGGGGCTGGAGGCTCTCTCCCGCGGTGCGCGGGAGGCCAGCTTCGTGGAACGCGACCCACACGTCGCCCGCCAGCTGGAGGAGAACCTGGCTACCCTGAGCGCCACGGCGCGTGGCCGGGTCGTCAACGCCGACGCCATGGCCTTCCTCGCCGGCCCGCCGACGCCCTGCTCACTGGTGTTTCTCGATCCGCCCTTTCGCCAGGGGCTCGCCGAGCCAAGCTGCACGGCTCTGGAGGCCGGCTGGCTGGCCGATGGGGCCTTGATCTATCTGGAGTGCGAAGCGGGACGGGAACCGACGGTGCCGGCGACCTGGCGGCTGCATCGGGAGGTGCGCGCCGGTGACAGCCACGGCCGGCTCTATCGACGTGACCCGTCGCCGCAACTCGACGCTTGCTGAGGCCGGGGCTCGGGGTTACGCTGCTGCCCATTCACTTATCAATCAAGCAACCTTCGTCCCGTCCCGGGGCGCCGCTACGGCCTCAAGAACGGTTCAATCAGTACCGTTCAAGAAAGGTCGTTTCGAAGTGCCATCTCGGAAGGACATCAGGAGAACAACATGAGTAATGAACTCTTCACCCGGCTCGAGCAGAAAGTCACCAGCGCCGTGGAGGCACTGGAACTGCTGAAGATGGAAGCCGAGGAGTTGCGCGAGGAAAACACCCGCCTGAAGCAGGAGCGCGAGGAGTGGGAGCGCCGCCTGACCGGTGTGCTCAGCAAGCTGGATGAGATCGAGTCCACCGAGACCGCCTGACCCGGACTCAGCCGCTGGCAGGCTCCTCTGCGGCCAGCGGCAGCGACATCAGCAGCGCGTCCTCTCGAGCGTCGTCGCCCCCCGCCGCCCCCGCCGCCCCGGCCTGCCGGGGCGTTGCTGTTGGCGGGAATTGGGCAGGATCAGGCCGCGGCGCATAGTAGCCTCGGCGAATACCGTCTTCCCGAAACCCCGCGCCGCGGTAGAGAGCGATGGCTGGCGCATTGCCCGCCCTGACCTCCAGTAGCAGCCGCTCGCTGCTCCACGCCCGGGTCTGGGCCACTACCGTCGACAGCAGTCGTCGGGCGAGCCCTCTGCCGCGCCAGGTGTCATCCACCAGGATCGCCTGCAGTTCCGCCTCGAAGGGCAGCCGAACCACCACGGCATAGCCCGCCAGAGCCTCACCGGCCATCAGGCCAACCACCACAGACGCCCCATCGTTCAGGGTCGCCGCCAGCTGCGCTTGCGAGCCGGCCGTCGGCCAACCTTGAGCCGCCTCCAGGGCAGAGACGCAGGGAAGGTCGGCCGCCGTCAGGCGCACCGGGGTGAAGCCTTCAGGATGACCCTCAGCGCTCACTCGGCACCTGCTCGGCCGCCTCGTGCCAGTCCTGGCCCCAGTCCAGCAGCCTAGGCAGCAGCGCCCGCTTGGCCTCGGCGCTACCGGCCAGTTCATTGAGTGACGCGCCCTGCCAGGCCGGCAGATCCAGCAGCGGGCACTGATTGGCGTCGAGCGACAGCACCTGACCGAGGGCCGCGTCCTCGCCAAACACCAGCAGCCGCTCGGGGGCCCAGCCGCGCCGGCGGGCACCGGCGATAAAGGCCTGCAGCCCCTCACGGGCTTCCTCCAGAGGCTCGTGCACCGTCAAACCCTTCTTCATTGGCCAGCGGAAGCCCTGCAGCACCGGCAGCGGCGCGGCGATTCCGGCGGCGCGCAGCAGGTTGGCCAGCAGCGTGAGCTCGGTGTGCCCGGGCGGCTGCTCGCCGGCCAGCAGCAGCAGCCAACGCCCCTCCAGACAGCCCGCCTGAAAGGCGAAGCGCAGCGGCTCACGAGGGGCTCCCGGCTCGGCGGCAAGGGCCTCGACGGGCGCGGCCGCTTCCTGCACCGGGGGCACTTCGAGCAGCGCACGCGCCATGCCGGGCCGGGGCGGGCGACCTGCACGCGCCGGCCTCGCCGGCTCCGGTGGGGTCGGGCGTGCCGGCGCCGACTCGCGGGCCTCATCGAGCAGCGCATGCAGCCTCACTCCCGGGGCCTCCGCGGGCGGCGCCTCGGGCAGCTCCCACTCGCAGGCCGGGGTCGGGCGGGCGTTGGGCAGCGTGTAGCGCGCCACCCAGGCCGTCAGGCCCATGGCCTCCAGGTACTGCAGCCGCTGGGGCTCGGTGGTCACGGCTTGCTGCCGCCCCGGCAGTCGGGAGAGTCGGGGCGGCTCTGGCCGCTGGCCTGCCACTCGGCGGGGGTGTAGAGGTGCAGCGCCAGGGCGTGGACCGGACCGGCCAGTTCATCGGCCAGCAGAGCGTAGACCTGCTGATGGCGCTTGACCGGCATCAGCCCCTCGAGGCGCTCGGACACGAGGGTCACCTTGAAGTGGGTCTCGGAATCGGGCGGCACGGCGTGCCGGTGGCTCTCGTTCTCCACCGCCAGAAAGGCGGGCGCGAGGGCCTGCAGCTTCTCTTCGATGGTGGCCTGAATGCTCATGGCGGCTTCCCCGAACTGAGTGAAAATTGATGAAAAGTAGGTGACTCGAAGGGGCCATTATACGCGCTCTATCGCGCGGTAACGATGCGGCTCACTCGCCCTGAGCCGACTCGGCGGCTCGACGCTGGGCGGCGCCGGCCAGGGGCACCCGGGCCAGGCTGGCGACAAGCGCCAGCAGCGTCGCCAGGGCGCCGAGCCACAATGAGGCCTGCACCGGCATGCCGGTGGCCAGGAAGGCGCCCACCAGCGCCACCCCCAGCGACTGCCCCACGGTGCGCGAGGTGCTCATGATCCCGGACGCATTGGCGCTGCGCTCCCGAGGCACGGTGCTCATCAGCTCGCGGTTGTTGGGCGGCTGGAAGAGCCCGAAGCCGACGCCGCAAACCAGCATGCGCCACAGCACGTCGACCACGCCCGCCTCGGCATCGAGACGCGCCAGCAGCGCCAACCCCACCAGCATCAGCGCAAGCCCCGCGCTTGCGAGCAGGCTCGGGTTCACGCGATCGGCCAGGCGACCGGCGCGGGGGCCCACCAGCATGATCGCCAGCGGCCAGGGGGTGAACATCCAGGCGGTTTCCAGCGGCGAGAAGCCCATCTCGCTCTGAAACAGGAAGGAGAGCGCCACAAAAGCCAGCCCCTGCCCCACGAAGGCGGTGCCCTGGGCCACCAGCGCCAGGCTGAAGCGCGGCTCACGAAAGATCCCCAGCGGCATCAGCGGGTGGTTGGCCCGACGCTGGCGGTGCAGGAAGAGCAGCGCGGCTGCAACGCTCAGCACCAGCCAGGCCACCACCTGCCCAGCCGGCATACCGTGGCCAATGCCGTCCATGGCCAGGAAGACGCTGCACAGCATGGCCACCGAAAGCAGCGCACCGGCCAGGTCAAAGCCGCCCCGCCGCCCCGCCTCCCGCGGCAGCGCTTTCCAGGCCAACACCACCGCCACCGCACCCAGCGGCAGGTGCAAGGCAAACAGCCAGGGCCAGTCGGCCACCGAGAGCAGCACGCCGCCGATCGCAGGCCCCGCCGCATAGCCGCCGGCCACCACCATGGCGGAAAGCCCCAGCGCGGTGCCCAGCAGGCGCGAGGGAAAGATGGAGCGGTAGAGCGAAGGCCCGATGGAGAGCGTCGCCGCCGCCCCCAGCCCCTGCAGCGCCCGAAACACCAGCAGCGACTCCAGGCTGGTGGAGAGCGCACTGCCCAGGGCGGCCAGGGTAAAGACGCCCACCCCGGCCACGTAGAGCCGGCGGCGGCTGACCAGCTCGCTGAGCGCGGCGAAGACCAGCAGGAAGGCGGCACAGCTGATCTGGAACAGGTTGGTGACCCATACCGCCCGGGAAGGGGACACGTCCAGCCCCACCGCGATGGAGGGCAGCGCGATGTTGACCATGGTGGTATCCACCACGGCCATCATGGTGCCCAGGATCAGCGCCAGCACGGCCAGGCGCCGCTCGGGCCCCGGCAGGCCGTCATCGTCGGGGCGGGTCTCGAAGAGTCGACTCATTCCACGTTCCATTGTGTTGATAGACACCGAGAGACCGTAACGAAGAGACCGTAACGAAGAGACCGTAACGAAGAGACCGGCCGAAGCCGGTCTCATCCTGCCAGCCTGTGGGGCGGGCTGGGCTTGGCGCCTAGTCCTGGTCGAAGTCCATCAGCAGCGAATCGTCGACTTCGGAAATTTCCAGGGCCGCCTCATCGTCGAGATCGATGGCCAGGTAGCTGTGCTCCACCTGCAGGAAACGCTGAAACAGCGCCCAGTCAACGGGCGCCGGCCACTGTTCCTCGTCTTCTTCCCAGGCGCGCAGCTCGGTCTCGAGAATCTCGAGGTGGCGTTCGCGCACGAAGCCCTCCAGAGCCTCCGGGGTGTCCATCTCCGGAATCAGATAGACCGTGCTTTCGCGTTCGACGTCGGACAGGGCGATGTCGTCATCCCCCATGGTCGGCTCAAGGGCGTTGATCCAGTCCACGAAATGCTGGGTAGGGCGGACGCTCAGGGCAGAGCGGTTGAGCAGTTTCATGGGGGTCTCCTCGACGTCGAAACGATGACCATTATGGGTGCTGGCCGCCCGGGTTACCAACACTTCCCACCCTTCTCTCCACCTCTCACTCCACCTCGGGGCGCATGGCCGGGAACAGAAGCACGTCACGGATCGAGGCGCTGTCGGTCAGCAGCATCACCAGGCGATCGATACCGATGCCCTCGCCGGCGGTGGGCGGCAGGCCGACCTCCAGGGCGCGCACGTAGTCGGCATCGAAGTACATTGCCTCGTCGTCGCCGGCCTCCTTCTCCGCCACCTGCTCGCGGAAGCGCTCGGCCTGATCCTCGGCGTCGTTGAGCTCCGAGAAGCCGTTGGCGATCTCGCGGCCGCCGACGAAGAACTCGAAGCGCTCGGTCACAAACGGGTTGGCATCCTTGCGCCGCGCCAGCGGGCTGACCTCGGTGGGGTACTCGGTGATAAAGGTGGGCTGCTTGAGGCGGTGCTCCACGGTTTTCTCGAAGATCTCGATCTGGATCTTGCCCAGACCCCAGCCATCCTTGACGTCGATGTCCAGACGCTCGGCGATCTGGCGCGCGGCGGACTCATCGGCCAGCGCCTCGGCGTGGATATCAGGGTTCATCTCGAGGATGGCGTCAAAGACGGTGATCCGCTTCAGCGGGCTGCCGAAGTCGTACTCGTAGCGCTCCATCTCCTCGCCCGCGCTGTTGCGCACGCTGTTGACTACCGTGGTGGTGCCCAGCACCTCCCGGGTGAGGGTGCGCAGCATCTCCTCGGTGAGGTCCATCAGGTCGTGGTAGTCCGCATAGGCCTGATAGAACTCGATCATGGTGAACTCGGGGTTGTGCCGAGTGGAGAGCCCTTCGTTGCGGAAGTTGCGGTTGATCTCGAACACCTTCTCGAAGCCGCCCACCACCAGGCGCTTGAGGTAAAGCTCCGGCGCGATGCGCAGGTACATGTCCTGATCCAGCGCATTGTGGTGGGTGACGAAGGGCCGCGCGGTGGCGCCGCCAGGGATCTGCTGCAGCATGGGGGTCTCGACCTCCATGTAGCGGCGAGCCTCGAAGAAACGCCGCATGGCGCTGATCACCGCGGCGCGGGTCTCGAATACCCGGCGCGAGTCCGGGTTCATGATCAGGTCCACGTAGCGCTGGCGGTAGCGCGCCTCCAGGTCGGTGAGGCCGTGAAACTTGTCGGGCAGCGGACGCAGGCTCTTGGTGAGCAGCCTGGCCTCCACCATCATCACGTAAAGATCGCCCTTGCCCGACTTGTGCACCGGACCGCGCCCCGCGACGATATCGCCGATGTCCCAGCCCTTGATCTCCTCGAGCGCGTCCGCCGGCAGCCCCTTCTTGTCGACGTAGAGCTGGATCTGCCCGCTGACGTCCTGGATAACAACGAAGGGCCCACGCTTGCGCATGATCCGCCCAGCCACGCTGGCCTGGCGGTTAAGCGCCTCCAGCTCGTCCTTCTCCTTCTCGCCCAGTTCTTCGATCAGCTCGGCCGCATGGCTGTCGCGGCGAAAGTCGTTGGGGAAGGCGCTCTCGCCGCGCACGGCGGCCCGTTCGCGGCGCGCAGCCAGCTTGGCACGGCGCTCGGCAATCAGGTGGTTATCGTCGTTTTGCGGGCTATTCAGTGAAGGGCTATTCAGTGAAGCGCTATCCGGAGAAGAGCTTTCGTTGGCCATGTCGTTACAATCCTTGCTTGAGGCTGGCGACGATAAATTGGTCGATATCACCATCCAGCACCTTATCGCAGTTGCTGGACTGCACGCCGGTGCGTAGGTCCTTGATGCGCTGGTCATCCAGCACGTAGGAGCGGATCTGGCTGCCCCAGCCGATATCCGACTTGGACTCTTCCGCCTCCTGCTTGGCAACGTTGCGCCTGTCCATCTCGTGTTCCCAAAGCTTCGCCTTGAGCTGCTTCATGGCGAAATCGCGGTTGGCGTGCTGGCTGCGCTGGCCCTGGCAGGCCACCACGATACCGGAGGGCTCGTGGGTGATACGCACGGCTGAATCGGTGGTGTTGACGTGCTGACCGCCGGCGCCGCTGGAGCGGTAGGTATCGACGCGCAGGTCCGACGGGTTGATCTCGACCTCGAAGCTGTCGTCGACCTCCGGCGAGAGAAACACCGAGGCAAAGGAGGTGTGGCGGCGGCCGCCGGAATCGAACGGGCTCTTGCGCACCAGGCGATGCACGCCGGTCTCGGTGCGCAGCCAACCGAAGGCATAGTCGCCCTGGACATGCACCGTGGCCGACTTGATGCCCGCCACTTCGCCGCCGGAAAGCTCGGTGATATCGGCCTTGAAGCCGTGATGTTCGGCCCAGCGAAGGTACATGCGCAGCAGGATGTTGGCCCAGTCCTGGGCCTCGGTGCCGCCGGAGCCGGACTGGATGTCCAGGTAGGCGTTGTTGGCGTCCATCTCGCCAGAGAACATGCGTCGAAACTCGAGCTTCTCGAGGCTGGCCTGCATGCCGTCGAGCTCCTTCTGGACCTCGGCGACGGTGTCCTCGTCCTCCTCCATCTCGGCAAGCTCGAGCAGGTCGCGGCTGTCCGCCAGGCCCTGGTCCAACTCGTCGATGGTCTGAACGATGGCTTCCAGCGTCGCGCGCTCCTTGCCCAGCTTCTGGGCATAGTCCGGATCGTTCCAGACCCCAGCATCCTCGAGCTCGCGGGTGACTTCCTCTAACCGGTCTTTCTTCTCAACATAGTCAAAGATACCCCCTCAGGACGTCTGTCCTCTCAGACAGGTCCTTGATGAGGTTGTGAATCGGATTGGTTTCCAACATGGATCACTCGCCTGAATCTGCGGTGGAAAAGCGACCGCCGCGGCGCAGGCATCGAACCGGCGCCCCGGCGGCACGAATAGGACTTGTTCTATCGGGCTTGTGCTAAATGACAGGCATTGTAGCGAACCTGGCGCCGCCCCGCATCCGCGAGGGCTGCCCTCCTCCCTCGGCAGCCCAGGCGCAGGAAACCCGGCCGAAGCCGGGTTCCGTCGTCACGTTGTCTGCCTGTCGCTCAGAAGCGGTAGGTCAGCTGAGCGCCGAAGCCGTGGGCTTCGTTCTTGTAGTTGGCCGTGTAATTCGCTCCCCCCAGCCCGTTGAGCGAGTCTTCCCGGGACTGACTCACAGCGGTCCCCCGCTCGGTCAGATAGGAGTAGGCGAGGTCAAGGGTCAGCTCTTCCGTGGGACTCCAGCCGGCACCGATGGAAAAAATGCGGCGATCATCTGACGGAATACGCACGCTACGACGTTCGTCATTGGTTGGCGTGAAATCCAGCGCGATGCCGGCACGCAGTGCCAGCTGCGGATTCAGCTGATACTCCCCGCCCACCGAGTAGGCCCAGGCATTCGAGTAATCCTGAATTTCCTTGGTGATGGTATTACCCTGACTTCCCGTCACCAGAATCTGGTCAAAGCGGCTCCAGCGTGCCCAGGAAGCACCCGCCATCAACGTCAAGCGGTCGCTCATCTGTTGCGTGATGGAAAAGTTGATGGTTTCCGGCGTGCTCAGATCCAGGTTGGCATCATCGGCGCGCACGACATTTCCAGCGGGATCATAAGCACGAAAGTCGCCGGTCAGGGTGTAGTCAACCTTGGAGCGATAGGTCAAACCCAGGGTGGTTTCGGGAATCGGCTGATACATCACACCGACGTTGTAGCCCCAGCCATCGTCGTCACCCTCTACCCGTGAATCGATGTCGCCGGCAGGATTGAAGCTTGGATCGGTGGGCAGTTTGCGACGCAGCTCACCCTCAACTCGGTTGTAGGTCACCCCCGCACCGACCGACCACTGATCATTGAAGCGGTACGACACCGTCGGCTGAGCGCTTATCACTGTCAGTTCGGTGTAGTTGCCGAAATAGCGACCCTGGAAATCGTTTTCGTAGTCGGTATTGGAGCCAAAGGGCGCATAGACGCCAAAGCCAAACGCCAGACGCTCATTGACCGGATGCGCATAGAAAGCGAAAGGAATCAGCGTGCCGGGCACCATATCGCCTTCGTTACCGCCTGGAATATCTCCGATGGGGACCTGGACACCCATGGGGGCTGCGCCCTGAGCGACGCCGGCATCCAGGAAGCGCTGGGCCTGCACATTGTTGATATCGCTGTTGACGTTCAGATAGGTCCCGCCGGCGGTGACCTGGGCGCGGTCCAGAAATGACATGCCGGCCGGGTTGCCGAAAACGATGGTGGCGTCATTGACGTTGGAGCTACGCCCGGCGTGGCCGTAGCCCTGGCCGCTGACGCTCTGCTCGTTGATCTGGTAGCCGCCCGCATGGACCTGGCTGGCGAAGGCGGCAGCGGCGATGGCCACTGCCAGGGAAAGGCGGTTGATCTTGTTCTTCATGGGTCATATCCCTTGCGGTTCTATTGTTACGCTGGCGCTGGCGTGTCCTCGCAGAGGAGGCAAATGCGTGCGCCCCTCTTGTCTCGCAACCGCCCGCCAGATTCAAGGGCAAACGTTCGTTTTAATGCCGTAATCGCTAATCCTTTGGTCGCACAGTTGTTTGATAAAACGAACTTTCAATGGGTTAGGCAACATAGCGTCGTCGTTCCCGACACAGGTATGCCCCGATACCTATCCGCCTTGACCATTGGGTAACACAAGGGTTTTACACTGTGTCTATCGCAAACCGCTGCGAGGCATCGACCCGCGAGGACACCACATGAAGGTGAGCGAACTGGCCAGGGCCGCCGGCGTGACCGCCGAAACCGTCCGCCACTATGTTCGTGAGGGGCTGCTGGCCCCGGAGCGCCACCCCGACAACGGCTACCAGCTCTTCGAGCCGGGTGACCTGGAACGCCTGCGCTTTATCCAGCGCGCCCGCACCCTGGGTTTCAGCGTGGCCGAGATCCGCGACATTCTCGCCCACGCGGACCACGGCGACTCGCCCTGCCCCATGGTCCGCGACCTGCTCACCAGCCGGCTACCGGAGATTCAAGCCCGCATCGCCGATCTTCAGGCGCTGGCCGCCCGCATGGAGCAGGCTCTGGACGCCTGGGCCGAGATGCCCGACGGCACCCCCGACGGCCACAGCCTCTGCCGCCTGATCGAGAGCTTCCCCGAGCCCCTGGATAATAAAGAGCGTAATAAAGAGCGCAATAAAAAGCCCCACACAGCGCGCGGTAATGACAGCGACGGCGCAAACGGCGGCAACACATCCACCGAGGAGACCCAATGAACGCCCGCACCCCACTTGAACGTACCGTGCCCGGCATGAACTGCCAGGGCTGCGTGAAGAACATGCGAGAGGCGATCCAGGCCCGGGACCCGGACGCCGAGGTGATCGGCACCCCCGCCGAGAAACACCTGGAGGTGACCACGACGCTGGACGACGAGGCACTGGACCGCGCCCTGCAGGAAGCCGGCTATCCGCCGGGCGAACTCCCTGACATCCCCAAGGAAAACGCTACCGAAGAAGACGCTAGCGAGAAGGACACAAGTGAATCAGCCCGCCGTGATAGCGCCGAGCCGAAAGCACAGGTGACCAACGACACCCCCGATGAGGGCGCCACCACGCTGCGGCTCTCCATCAGCGGCATGACCTGCGCCAGCTGCGTGAAGAGCGTTCAGCAGGCGCTGGAGCGAACCCCGGGCGTGGTCAGTGCAGAGGTCAACTTCGGCACCCACACCGCCCAGGTGCGCGGCAGCGCCAGTGAAGCCGAGCTGACCAAGGCGGTGGAGTCCGCAGGCTATGAAGCAGAGCCGATCTTCGACCTGCGCCAGGCCGAAGATACCCGCGCCAAGAAGGACGCCGACACCTACCGACAGCGCCTGCGGGGCAGCGTCTGGTCGCTGGCGCTGGCCGTTCCGCTGATGGCCAGCATGTTCGTCTATCACCCTCACCCGGTGGGCACGGGCCGGCTGTTCTGGCTGGTGATCGGCCTGCTGACGCTGGCCGTGATGGCGGGCCCCGGCCGCCACTTCTTCATCAACGCCTGGAAGAATCTCAAGCATCATCAGGCCAACATGGACACCCTGATCGCCATGGGCACGGGTACCGCCTGGGTCTACTCCATGGGCGTAGTGGCCTTCGCACCCTGGCTGCCGGAGGTGGCCCAGGGCATCTACTTCGAAGCCTCGGCGATGGTCATCGGCCTGGTGCTGCTGGGCAACGCCTTGGAGCTGCGCGCCCGGGGCCGCACCAGCGAGGCACTCAAGCGCCTGCTCGACCTGCAGAGCCGCACCGCCCGGGTGATCCGCGACGGTGAGGAACGTGAGCTCGATATCGACGAGGTGCGCGAGGGCGACCATATCCGCGTGCGCCCCGGCGAGCGCCTGCCGGTGGACGGCGAGGTGACCGAGGGCCAGAGCCACATCGACGAATCCATGCTGACCGGCGAGCCACTGCCGGTAACCAAGGCCGAGGGCGACGAAGTCAGCGCCGGCACCGTCAACGGCAAGGGTTCGCTGGTCTACCGCGCCACGCGCGTCGGGGCCGACACCAAGCTTGGCCGCATCACCGAGCAGGTGGCCAGCGCCCAGAACTCCCGCCCACCCATCGGCGAGCTGGCCGACAAGGTCTCCAGCATCTTCGTGCCCACGGTAATGATCATCGCCGTGCTCACGGCGCTGGCCTGGTTCAATTTCGGCGCCGAGCCGCGGGTGATCCATATGCTGGTGACCGCCACCACGGTACTGATCATCGCCTGCCCCTGTGCGCTGGGCCTGGCGACCCCGATCTCCACCATGATCGGGGTCGGCAAGGCCGCCGAGCACGGCGTGCTGGTGCGCAGCGGCGAGGCGCTGCAGGTGGCCAGCAAGCTCACCACCCTGGTCGTCGACAAGACCGGCACCCTCACTGAGGGCAAGCCCAGCGTCACCGAGGCGCACGTGTTCTCTGACCCAGGGCTCGACGGCGACGAGCAGGCGGTGCTGAGCCTGGTGGCGGCCCTGGAGCGTGGCTCCGAGCATCCGCTGGCCGCGGCCCTGATGACCCACGCGGAAGAAGCCGGCGCCGAGCCCACCGAGATCCAGAACTTCGATAGCGTGACCGGCGGCGGCGTGAAAGCCGAGACCGGCGATGGCAAGCCGCTGCTGCTGGGCAACGCCCGGCTGCTCGAAGAGGCCGGCGTCGACCTGGCCTCCGGCAAGCAGAAGACCGACGACCTGGAGGCCAAGGCGCGCACCGTGGTGTACCTGGCGGTGGACGGCAAGCTTGCCGCACTGTTCGGCATCAGCGACCCGCTTCGCCACGACACCATCGCCGCCATCAAGCGCCTCCAGGCCGACGGCCTCAAGGTGGTGATGCTGACCGGCGACAACAAACACACCGCGGCGGCCATCGCCAACGAAGTGGGCATCGACGAGTTCCGCGCGGGGCTGCTGCCCGAGGACAAGCACGCCGAGATCGAACGCCTGCAGAAGGCCGGCGAGAGAGTCGGCATGGTGGGCGACGGCATCAACGACGCCCCGGCGCTGGCACGCGCCGACGTGGGTTTCGCCATCGGCCAGGGCACCGACGTGGCCATCGAAAGCGCCGGCATCACCCTGATGCGCGGCTCGCTTCATGGCGTGGCCTCGGCCATCGAGATCAGCCGGGCGACCCTTGGCAACATCAAGCAGAATCTGGTGGGCGCCTTCGGCTATAACGCCCTGTGCATTCCCATCGCCGCAGGGGTGCTCTATCCCTTCACCGGCATGCTGCTCTCCCCGATGATCGCCGGCGCGGCCATGTCGCTCTCCTCCATCACGGTGGTGAGCAACGCCAACCGCCTGCGCCTGTTCAAGCCCCACAACGAAAAAGGCCCTGCATAGGACCTGTCTGAAAAGGCAGCGAGCGAAGGCCAGACAAGGCAAAAATCAGCGAAAAGACGGAGTTTACGGGGTGTAAATGAGTACTTTGAGCTGATTTTTAACGCAGTATGGCCGAGCGCAGCAAGTTTTCGGACAGGGCCTTAGCTGGGCCGTAAGGAGGAACACTATGAGTTGGATCGTAAACCTGGCAGGAATCGCGCTGATCGGGCTAATCGTGTGGTGGTTCTGGATGGCGAAAGCCTAACCACGCCCCTATAACGCCAGCGGCCGGCATCTCTGCCGGCCGCTGGGTGCTGCTTCAGACTAGGGGGAAATGAGAGTCTGTCCCCGATTAATCCTAGCCTGCCAGCAAGCTCTCATACGGAATTTTCAGACCATCATGTAGGCGCTTGATCATTCGTAGACTGAGTTTACGCTTACGATTCAGCACCTCGGACACTCGGCCACTTGAACCAATGAAAGGTTCAAGATCTCGCTGAGTGAGCCCCTGCTGCTCCATGCGAAACTTGATCGCTTCGACAGGATCAGATGGGCCAACAGGATAATGCTCATCCTCGTACTTCTCGACCAGGATAGAAAGCACTTCGAGCTCATCGGCCTGCTGGGTTCCGTCTTCAACGGCCCACAGCGCTTCAATGCGGGAAAAGGCCCGGTCGAGGTCCGCATCGTTATGGATGGGTTGAATATTCATTAAATTGTCTCCGCATCTACCAAGTCGTACTGCGCATGTGTGCCCACGAAGCGCACCCAAGCGATCTGCTGGCTGTAACGAATCGCCACGATGACTCGGTATTTGTTACCGCCGATATTGAAGACGACTCGCCCGCCCTTGAGTATGCTGGCAGTTCGTATGTCAGCCTTGAGCTCTTGAGGAGTTTGCCATGTCGATTTCGACAACATGTTGTACCACTCTGTCAGCGGCGTTTCGGCATCGTCGAATCCCCGCTCCCAGAACTCTCTCAATGTGCGCTTGGCGATGACTCTCACTGGATTCTCCCTTCGCGACAGAAACTAGCACCTCCCATAATGGGAGTCAAGGAAGGGGAATTGACAACGACAGCGGCCGGCAGAGATCCCGGCCGCTGGTGACTTTTCAGGATAGGTGGGTAGCCAGGACCCTTCAGAGAATGGGGGTCTGTCCCTGATTGACAGCCATCAACGGGCATCGTCAAACCAGAGCCACTCAAACACAACCTGTCAGGCTTGTGGTCGAGACGCCTCTCACAGCAAGACAGGCTCATTTACCGATTCGACGACAGTAAGCGCTCCACCAACCCCACCTTCTTCGGCCTGACCTAGACCGGTAGCGTGTCTTTCCAGCGCCAAGGGAGCAGCGTGTCGAGGTCGTCATCCTCGCCGAGGGTTGGCAGGGTCTCGAACACGAA